>DASRJW010000116.1 GCA_035649275.1 Candidatus Krumholzibacteriia bacterium | reverse complement strand
CCGCAGCTTCGACGAGGGCATCGTCCCCCCGTTCGTGCAGAGGTGCGCTCGGCTCCACGCGCCCAGGCTACTCGGAGTGCAAGGCTCCGGGCCAGTTCAAGGTTGCCGCCCGACCGCGGGAATGGTTGGGCGTGCAGACTTAGGCACCCATGCCCCGTCGAGTGCGGAGTCGGCCGTGCGCCGGCTTGCTTCTCCGTCGACAGGGTGTGCACGACTCCCTAGACTCCAGCCGCACATGGCAGGAGTCGCGACGTTCATCCGCAGGTACTGGATACCCCTCGTCATCGCCGCCGCTGGCGCGGCACTCCTCGTCTTGCACGCCCTGGTTCTGCGCCGAATCTTCCTCGGCAACTCGGTGGACGATGCCTACATCTCCTACCGCTACGCCGACCACCTGGTGCGCGGGCTCGGGCTGGTGTTCAACCGCGGCGAGCACGTCGAAGGCTATTCGAACTTCCTCTGGGTGATCCTCCTCGCGCTGCTCCAGTCCGTGGGCGCCGACCCCGTGCGTGCTTCCCAAGGGCTCGGCGTCTCGTGCAGCGTCGCCTCCCTCGGGCTCGCTGTCATGGCAACGTGGAAGCATCTCGAGGTGCGCAGCGCTGGCGTCGTCGCCTTCGTCGCCGCGCTCCTCGCCGGCAGCGGTTACGTGGCCGCCTGGGCGGTAGGAGGGCTCGAGGGTCCTCTCTTCGGTCTGCTTCTCGTCGCGGCCTGGTGGGCATCGGCCGGCGAGAGTGCGATGTCGCTGCGCCGGCAAATCCTCGCCGCTTCGCTCTTCGCCTTGCTCGCCCTCACGCGTCCCGAGGGTGGGTTCGTCGCCCTCGGCGCGGTCGGCATGCACGTGGGGCGCGCGCACCGCCGCGGCGAGAGTTGGAGAGCGCCCAGCTTCTGGATGTTCCCGGCTCTCGTGCTCGGCGTCCTGACCGCGTATCACGCCTGGCGTTTCGTCTACTATGGCCCCCATCTCTTCCCGAACTCGGTGCGCGCCAAGCTCGGCGGCGGCGTGAGTTCTCCCTGGCGTGGCGTGCGCTACGTGGCGAGGCAATTCCTTTTTCCCTATCTGCCCCTGCTGTTGCCACCCGTGCTGCTCGGAACCTGGAAGAGGCTCGCTCCAGCCGCGGCGGCGGCCTTGCGCGCCGGGAATCCGCTCTTCCTGGGTCTGCTCCTCCTCGTCGCCGGCGTCGGAGGCGATTGGGGACAGGGGCGGTTCTTCGCGCCGCTGCTGCCGCTCGCAGCAGCTCTCTTCGCGATCTGGCTCGGGAACGGCATGGCGCGCTGGGGTTCGACTCGCTGGGGCGCCACCCTGTGGGGCCGTGGAACGTGGCGGCGCGCGGCACTCTGGGTGCTGGCGGCGGCGTATCTCGCCGGCAGCACTCTCGTGACCAGCGTGCGCCGCGAAGCAGCGGTGCGCCGCAGCTACGCCGCCGTCGACGCCGAGCGGATCATGCTCGGCAAGTGGCTGGCGGAGAACATTCCCGCCGACGTGGTGATCGCCGTGCACTCCGCCGGCCAGATTCCCTACTACTCCCGCCTGCCGGCGCACGACATGCTAGGGCTCAACGACGAGCACATCGCCGGGCTCCACGTGCCGCTCTTCGGCCGCGGCTACCCGGGGCACGAGAAGTTCGATCCTGCCTACACCCTCGAAACCATCCGGCCGGGAATCATCATCGACGGCCGTCTCATCCCGGGGCTCGAGCGCCATGTTCTCTACCGGAACGAGTACTACCCGCTGGTCCACACCTGGAAGCTGCACGAGGTGGCCATCCGCCGCGACCTGGCGCAGCGCCTCGGCAAGCTGCGGAGCGACGCGCCGCGTTGAACCAAAGGGCGAGAGGCGCGTGGCTCGAGCGTTGCGGGCGAGGGTGGAGGCTAGGGGACGGGGATCTGCCTCGGCTCCAGGCCGAGCTCGGCGGCGGCGGTTTTCCACACCGGCAGCGAGCGCTCGACGATGCCGTGATCCACTGCGTAGGAGATGCGGAAGTAACCTGGGGTGCCGAAGCCCGTGCCGGGAACGGTGAGGATGTGGTGCTTCTGCAGGTGGCGCACCAGGTCGATATCGTTCTCCAGAGGTGATTTCGGGAAGAGGTAGAAGGCGCCTTCGGGCTTGGTCATGGTGAAGCCGAGGCCGGTGAGCTCGCGGTAGAGGACATCGCGGTTGCGCTTGTAGTATTCCACGTCCACGGTGGAACCCATGATCTGCACGACGACGCGCTGCATGAGGGCGGGCGCGTTGACGAAGCCCAGTGTCCGGATGGCGAAGGCCATGCCATCGAAGAGCTCCTTGCTGTCGGTCGCGGCCGGCGAAATGGCGATGTGGCCGATGCGCTCGCCGGCGAGGCCCAGATCCTTGGAGTGCGAGGTGCAAAGGATCGTGTTGTCGTAGTAGGTGGCGACGATGGGGACTTCCACGTCGTCGTAGACGATGGCACGATAGGGCTCGTCGGTGATGACGTAGATCGTGGTGCCCAGTTCCTTCTGTTTGCTCTGCAGCAAGCGCGCCAGACCCTCGATGGAGCTGTGCCCGTAGACCCGGCCCGTGGGGTTGTTGGGATTGTTCACCACCACCGCGCGGGTCCGGGGACCGACGGCGGCCCGGATGGCGGCGAGATCGAGATCGAAATCGCTGGCGGTCGGCACGATCCGCGCCACCCCGCCGTGGTTGTCCACGTAGAAGCGGTACTCGGCGAAGAACGGCGCCAGCAGGATCACTTCGTCGCCCGGGTCGAGGACCGTCTTCAAGGTGACGTTCATGGCGCCGGCGGCACCCACGGTCATGACCACGTGATCGGCGGTGTAGTCGAGGCCGCTTTCCAGACCCAGGCGATCGGCGACCGCCTGGCGTACCTCGCGATAGCCGACGTTCTCCATGTACTGGTGTTGCCCTGGCTGCCGTTCCGCTACCACCTCGTCCAGAGCGTCGAAGAACTCGTCCGGGGGCTCCAGGATGGGGTTGCCGAGAGAGAAGTCGAAGACGTTCTGTGCCCCCACCCGCGCCTTGAGCGCCCGCCCCTCCTCGAACATGCGGCGGATCCAGGAAGCTTCGCTGATGTGTTCCTTGAGCTTCCTGGAAATGGGCATCGGCAGGTCCTTTGGGGAAGGTCCGGGGGGCGGGAGTGGGGCTCCGGACACAAGATCCGGCATCCGGACCCGTCTTGTCCAGCACGGTCCACGTCGCGAACGGCGCTGCGGGCCGGCCAACTCCGTGCCACCGGCGGACCGATCGCCGAACCCCGACACGGGACCAACCACCACCCCAGCCGGTGACCTCCCGTCAGGTGTTCAGGAGGGAGGCGCAATGGTGCGGAAAAAGGCAGAACGAAGCACTTCCGGCCTCGAACGCGCCGTTGCACGCGCCGGAGGCGTGGCACTACTCTGGGCGGCGCCCGCCCGGGCCGGGGCGGGAACGCCCCCGTCGCGGGGCGTGTAACTGCGTAGATCCGGAACTCCGGCTGGCGCGGCTGCCGGCGGCCAAGGGTGACTGGGCGGCGGTCTGGCTCGCCCGGGGTAGACGGCGCCCGCCCGGCGGCGCCTCAGGAGGTGATGCATGGACTCCCAGATCGCGAGCCTGAACGAGCGGATCAAGGAGGAATCGGCCTTCGTCGACGATCTCATGCACGAGATCGGCAAGATCATCGTCGGCCAGCGCTACATGGTGGAGCGGCTCGTCATCGGACTGCTGGCCAATGGCCATGTCCTACTCGAAGGCGTTCCGGGTCTGGCCAAGACCCTGACGGTGAAAACCCTGGCGCAAGTCATCCGAGGCAAGTTCCAGCGCATCCAGTTCACCCCCGATCTCCTGCCCGCCGACCTCATCGGCACGCTCATCTACAACCAGCGTGACGGCGTCTTCACCGTGAAGAAGGGACCGATCTTCGCCAACCTGATCTTGGCGGACGAGATCAATCGCGCCCCCGCCAAGGTGCAGAGCGCTCTCCTCGAGGCCATGCAAGAGCGGCAGGTGACGATCGGCGACCAGACCCACACCCTCGATCATCCCTTCCTGGTGCTGGCGACACAGAACCCCATCGAGCAGGAAGGCACCTACCCGCTTCCGGAGGCGCAGATCGACCGGTTCATGCTGAAGCTGCGCATTGGTTATCCCGCCAAGCCCGAGGAGCGGCAGATCATGGACCGCATGGCCGGCGACGGCCCGCCGGCGCCGAACCAGGTGATCACGCCGGAACGCATCACCCGGGCGCAACAGGTGGTGACGCGGGTGTACATGGACGAAAAGGTGAAGGACTACGTCCTCGACATCGTCTTCGCCACGCGAGAGCCGGAGAAGTACAAGGTAGACGTCAAACATCTGATCGCCTACGGCGCCTCGCCGCGGGCCAGCATCTACCTGGCGCTGGCGGCACGGGCGCACGCCTTCGTGCGCGGCCGCGGTTACGTGACGCCGGAAGACGTGAAGGCGATCGGCATGGACGTGCTGCGGCACCGGGTCATCACGACCTACGAGGCGGAGGCCGAGAACGTGACCTCCGAGGAGGTGCTGCAGCGCATCTTCGACGTGATCGAGGTGCCATGACGCCGCGGGCGCTGCTGGCGTTCCTGTAAATGCGAGGTACGACCCTGCCAGGAGGACGTCGCGACTCGGGACCTCAGGAGGAGGCCAGGAGTCCGCTGCTCCAGAGCGGCACCGCCAGCCGCCGGGAGAGCGTCGCCGCTCCCACCACGCCGCGGCGCCGCGCCCGCCGCACGCTCGGGCGGCGCCCCAGCAGCCGTGGCGCCATTCCCGCCGAGGTGTTGCAGAAGGTGCGGCGCCTCGAGATCCAGATGAAGCACCTGGTGAACGACATTTTCTCCGGCGAATACCACAGCGTCTTCAAGGGCCGCGGCATGGAATTCGCCGAGGTGCGGGAATACACGCCGGGCGACGACATCCGCGCCATCGATTGGAACGTCACGGCGCGTCTGGGCGCGCCCTACGTCAAGAAGTTCGCCGAGGAACGCGAGCTCACCGTGATGCTGGCGGTGGACCTGTCGGCGTCGGGCACCTTCGGCTCGGGGAAGCAGCTCAAGCGCGACCTGGCGGCGGAGGTGGGGGCGATCCTGGCCTTCTCGGCGGTGCGCAACAACGACAAGGTGGGTTGCGTCCTCTTCACCGACGACGTGGAGCTGTTCGTGCCGCCGCTCAAGGGGCGGCAGCACACGTTGCGTCTCGTGCGCGAGTTGCTTTACTTCCAGCCCGAGGGGCGCGGCACCAACCTGGGGGCGGCGCTGGAATTCCTCGCCCAGGTGCTGAAGCGCAAAGCGGTGGTCTTTCTGATCTCGGATTTCCTGGACCCGGGTTTCGAGACACCTCTCTCCGTGGTCTCCCGCCGCCACGACGTGGTGCCCATCACCATCACCGACGCGCGCGAGGAGCAACTGCCGGCCGTGGATCTGGTGGAGCTCGTGGATGCCGAGACCGGCCAGCGGCTCCTGGTGGACGCCGGGAGCGCCGAGGTGCGGGCGCGCTTCGAACGGCGCTCACGCATGGTGCGGGCCTGGCGGGAGCGCATCTTCCGCCGCCACGCGCTCGATGCCATCGACCTGCGCACGGACGCGCCGTACGTGCTGCCGCTCATGGCCTATTTCCGCAAGCGCGCCCGCCGCTACTGAGGTTGCAGTCGGGCCGCCTGCCAGAGCTCGAAGGGAAGCCACACGGATGACCCAGGCGCGTCGGCTGCAGCGCTTCCTCGTCGTGACCCTCCTCCTGGGCGGCGCCGCGATGGCGGCCGAGGTGGAGGTGCGCACGAGCCCGGACTCGGTCACCGTGGGCGACTCGGTCACGGTGGAGCTGCGTCTCCTGGCGCCTCCCGGCGCCCAGGTCGCCTTCCCGCGCCCGCAGACGCCGAGCCGCGTCGAAGTGCTGAAGATGGAGACGCCCCCGCCCGAGGCCGGGACCTGGCGGGCGCTCTACACGCTCGCGGTATACGACGTGGGCGATGTCGTGCTGCCGCCCTGGCCGGTGCAGGTGAAAGCGGACACGCACCTCGCCATCGTGCACACCGATTCGATCCGCCTGCACGTGGCCTCGGTGCTCGACGACTCGCTGGCTGCCGCCGACATCCGCGATCTCAAGGGACAGCAGGACGTGCCGGTGCCGCTGCCGCTTTGGGTCTGGATCGTCACCGGCGCGCTCGTCCTCGCGGCGGCGTTGGTCTTTTTCTGGTGGCGCCGTCGACGGCGGCGGCCGGTGGCCGCGGTCGCGGCCGCACCGCCGGTGGCGCCGCACACCGAGGCGCTGGCGGAGCTGCGGCAGCTGGAAGCGATGCAGCTGCCGGCGGCGGGGAAGATCAAGGAGCACTACATCCGACTCTCGGAGATCCTGCGCCGCTATCTGGAGAAGGCGCCCCAATTCGGTTTCGCCGCCTTGGAAGAGACCACGGACGAGATCCTCCGTGAGCTGCGAGCCCGGCGCTACAAGGCCGAGTGGATCCAGGCGCTGGCCGCGATGTGCCACGAAGCCGATCTGGTCAAGTTCGCCAAGCTCGAACCGACGATCGTGGAGTGCGATGCGGCGCTCGAACGAGTGCGGCGGTTCGTGAGCCGCACGGCTCAGGTCTCGGCACTGGAGCTGCGCACATCGCAGACCCTGGAGGCGGTGGCGTGATGACGCGCTTCGCGACCCCCTGGTTGCTCCTGGCCCTGTTCGCCGTGCCCCTCCTCGTCGTGTGCTACCTGCGCTGGGTGCGGCCGCGCCGGCCGGTGCTGCTCTTCTCCAACCTGCGCTTCCTCCAGGACGCGAAGCCGAGCCCGCGGCAGCGCCTGCAGTTCCTGCCCGTGCTGCTCCGCCTCCTCGCCCTGGCGCTCCTTGTCCTCGCCCTGGCGCGGCCGCAATCCGGCGCCAGCAGCACCAGCATCGACAGCGAGGGCATCGACATCATCTTGGTTCTCGACATCTCCGGCAGCATGCTGGCGGTGGACATGACCTCGGACCGCCGCGGCGCCACGCGGCAGGACGTTTCCCGCCTGGAGGTGGCGAAGGAAGCGGCGCGGGAGTTCGTCGAGGGCCGCACCGCCGATCGCATCGGCCTCGTCGTCTTCGCCGGCCAGGCGTTGACGCAGTGCCCGCCGACGCTGGACTACCCGGTGCTCCTGCATTTCCTCGACGAGGTGCAGGTGGGACAGATCGAGGACGGCACCGCCATCGGCACGGCGCTGGTGACGGCGGTGAACCGGCTGCGGGAGAGCGAGGCGAAGAGTCGCGTCATCATCCTCCTCACCGACGGTGCCAACAACGCCGGCACGGTGGACCCGATCACCGCCGCCAAGGTGGCCCGCGCCATGGGGGTCAAGATCCACACCATCGCCGCCGGCAAGGAGGAGAATGCGCGCTTTCCGGTGGAGACCTTCTTCGGCCGCCAGTACGTGCGCCAGTACAGTCCCATCGACGAGGAAACCTTGAAGAAGATCGCCGCCCTCGGCGATGGGCGCCACTTCCGCGCCACCAGTCCGGAGAAGTTGACGGAGATCTATGCGGAGATCGGCGAGATGGAAAAGACACGGATCGAAACGAAGGTCTACGTGCAGTATTCCGAGCTGGCCCGCAGCCTGGTGCTGCCGGCATTTTTCATGCTGTTGCTGGAGGGTTTCCTGGCCCATGGCTTCCTGCGGAGGTTGCCATGAACCAGTCGCTGCAGTTCGGCGCCCCGGGTCAGCTGTGGCTGCTGCTGCTGGTGCCCGCGGCGCTGCTGCTGCTCCTCCTCGGCTGGCGGCTGCGACGGCAGGCGCGGTCGACCTGGGCTGGACAATTGTTCGGCCGCTTGGCTCCGGGCTACGACCCGCAGCGCGAGTGGCTCAAGATCGGCCTGGTGCTGACCGCGTGGGCCTTCGTGGTGCTGGCGCTGGCGCGGCCGCAGTGGGGTGGTGAGATGGTGATGATGAAGCGGCGCGGCATCGATCTCATGCTGGCAGTGGATGTGTCGTCCAGCATGCTCGCCGAGGACATGCGTCCGAACCGGCTGCAGCATGCCAAGCGCGGCATCTCCGATCTCGTGAACCGGATGCAAGGGGACCGCCTCGGCCTCGTCGCCTTCGCCGGCGACGCCTACACCGTCTGCCCCTTGACGCTGGATCATGGCACCGTCCTCCTCCTCCTCGAATCCCTCGGACCGAACAGCGTCTCGACCGCGGGGACCAACCTGGCGGCTGCCATCGCCCGAACCCGCGCGGCCTTCGTCGCCGGCAAGGACTCGCACAAGGCCTTGGTGCTGGTCACCGACGGGGAAGGGCACGAAGGGGATGTGCTGGCAGAGGCGAAGGAAGCGAAGAAGGAAGGTCTCGTCATCTACACCATCGGCATCGGCTCGCCCACGGGGGAACCGATCCCGGAGCGGGACGAAGGTGGCGGCGTGGCGGGCTACAAGAAGGACCGCAGCGGCCACGTGGTGAGCACCCGCCTCGACGAGGCCACGCTGCTCTCCGTGGCGCAGGAAACCGGCGGCAAGTACTTCCGCAGCACGCCGCAGGGGCTCGAGCTCACCGTGGTGGCGGACGAGCTGCAGAAAATCGAGAAGAAGGAGCTGGAAGGGCGCGTGGCGACGAGCTACGAGGAACGCTTCCAGTGGCCCCTCGGGATCGCGGTGCTCCTGTTGATGACC
Source organism: Candidatus Krumholzibacteriia bacterium (assembly GCA_035649275.1). Taxonomy (NCBI): domain Bacteria; phylum Candidatus Krumholzibacteriota; class Candidatus Krumholzibacteriia; species Candidatus Krumholzibacteriia bacterium. The sequence continues at coordinate 40,648 of DASRJW010000116.1, read as the reverse complement.
GAGTTCCTCCTGCCCGCCCGGCGCCGCCGGCGCACCGGGCCGGATCTCGCCGTCGCCGGCCTGCTCTGCGCTCTGCTACTCACCGGGGGCGTGCCGCGCCAGGCGGCGACGCGGAACCGCGAAGGGACGCAAGCCTACACCGAGAAGCGCTATGGCGAGGCGGTCGACAAGTACACCGAAGCGCTGACGGAAGCGCCGGAGGCGGGCGGCATTTCCTACAATCTCGGCAACGCGCTGTATCGGGAGCAACACTACCAGGACGCGGCGACGGCGCTGGCGCGGGCGGCGCAGGGCCAAGATCCCTCGCTCCGCCACCGCTCCCTCCACAACCTAGGCAACACCTTCTTCAAGATGGGGAAGCTCCCCGAGGCCTTGCAGGCCTACCGGCAGGCACTGGCCGCTCGGCCCGACGATCGGGACACGAAGATCAACTACGAGAAAGCACTGCGCCTCGCCCAGCAACAAGAACAGCAGCAGCAGAAGCAGCCGAAGTCCGGTGACAAGAAAGACGAAGAGAAGAACGAGCAGGAGCAGCAACAACAACAGAAGGAAAACGAGCAACAGCAGCAGCAACAACAGCAGGAGCAAAACGGCGGCGAGCAGAAGGAGCAGAATCAGCCGCAGGAGCAAAAGACCGAGAGCGCCGCCGATTCGGTCGGGGTTCCCGAAGGGGAGCTGCGCCCGGAGGAGGCCATGCGTATTCTGGAAGCCATGCGCGATCGAGAGAAGGAGCTGCAGAAGGAGAAGGCCGAGAAGGCGCGGCTGCGGGCGCGGCGCGTGGACAAGGACTGGTGAGGCGATGCAGCGACTGCACCGGCTGCTGCCGGCGTTGCTTCTCGGACTCCTGCTCGGGCTCGTCCCCGGCCGGGTTCGGGGGCAGGACATCGCGGTGGAAGCGACGACGGACCGCACCGCCGCCACGCTGGACGACGAGATCCGCCTGAACATCGTGGTCCACGGCCGGTTCCAGGGCCGACCGGAGCTGCGGGGCCCGGAGTTTTCCGACTTCCGCGTGCTCACGAGTGGCGAGTCGCAGAGCTATTCCATCGTCAACGGCCAGCTCGACGCCACCTACACCTTCTCTTTCATTCTGCAGCCGCTGCATGAGGGCGAGCTCAGCATCCAGCCGTTCCTCGTCAGCTTCCGCGGCAAGGACTACCACACCGAAGCCATCCGCGTGCAGGTGAGCGGGCATGCGCAGGAGCCCACCCTCGGGGAGGAGGAGAAGGGCCAGATCAAAGACCTCTTCGTGGTGGCCCGTGTGGACAAGCCGAAGGCGTACGTGAACGAGCAGATTCTCTACACTTTCTATCTCTACTATGCGATCCGAGTCTCGAACCTCAACTACACCCCGCCCAAGTTCGAGAGCTTCTGGGTGGAAAAGCTCCAGGAAGGGGAGAAGCAGTATCACAAGATCGAGAACGGCCGGCGCTATCTGGTGGTGGAGGTGAGCACGGCTTTGTTCCCGACCACCTCGGGGACGCTGAGCATCGAGCCCTCGGTGCTGCGCCTGATGGAGATCTCCGAGCGCAGCTTCTCCTTCTTCGACCGTGGAGTGGAGCGCGTGCTGCGCAGCAAGCCCGTGCAGGTGGAGGTACTGCCGCTGCCGGCGGCCGGGCGGCCGGCGGATTTCGACGGCGCCGTCGGCGCCGGCCTGCAACTCGCATCAAGGCTCGACCGGACCCAGGTTCCCGAGGGCGAGCCGATCACGATGACCATCACCGTCAACGGCGACGGCAACGTGCGCACTTTCTCCAAGCCGCGCTTGCCCGAGCTGCCGGCGTTCAAAACCTATGACGCCGACACCAAGACCGAGGCGCGCAACCTCGATCGCGTCAGCGGCACCCGGACCTACGAGATCGTCCTCGTCCCGCGCGGGCCCGGGGAGTTCACCATCCCGCCGGTGCGCCTGGTCTACTTCGACACGATCACGAACAGCTACAAGACGCTGCAAACCGAGCCGCAGCACGTGGTGGCGACGCCGGCCGCGGGCGGTGGGCCGGCCCTCGCTCAGGGGCAGGTGCCGATGCAGCAGGACATCGAGGTCCTCGGCAGCGACATCGCCCACATTCGCACCGACGTGGCGGTCTCCGATGCGGCGACGCCGCTCTACGACCGCGGGCTCTTCCTCCTTTGCGCCCCGGTGCCCCTCGTCGCCGTGGCCGCGGCCTTCACCCGGCGGCGCCGGCGCGACCGCCTGGCGGCGGATGTGGCCCTGGCGCGCTCGTCGCGGGCGCGCAAGGTGGCGCGCAAGCACTTGGCGCAAGCGTCGCGTTTCCTCGCCGCGGGGAAGGCGCAGGAGTTCTACGCCGAGGCGCAACGCGCCCTGCTGCAGTACGTGGGGGACAGGCTGAACGTGGCGGCCGCTGGCCTGACGCACACCGCTTTGCGCGAACAGCTCGACGCCGCCGGCGCCAGCGAGGACCTCCGGGAGCGCCTGGTGCAGGTGCTGGAACACTGCGACGCGGCGCGTTTCGCCCCGGCCGGATTCACCGCCGAGCGCATGCGCTCGACGCTGCAAGAAGTGGAATCCCTGGTGATGGCGATGGAAGAGGGCCGGAGCCGCAAGAGCGGCCGGTTCGCCGTCCCCGCGGCGCTTCTCTGTGGCTTCGCCCTGCTCCACGCGGAGTCTCCGGCAGCGGCGCAGGTCGATAGCACCCGCGCGGCGCCGCCGGCGCATGTGCAGGAGTCCCCGGCGGAGTTCGCACCACCGCAGGAGTTGTTGCAGCGTGGTCATGCGGCCTACGAGGCCGGCCGCTACGCCGAAGCCATCGCGGCCTACGAAAAGGCCGAGGAGCTGGGCGTGCGCAACGGGGAGCTCTATTACGATCTGGGCAATGCGCACTTCAAGAACGGTGCGCTCGGTCTCGCCATCGCCTACTTCCGCCGGGCCGAACGCCTCATCCCCCGCGACCCGCTGGTGCATTCGAATCTGGATTTCGTCCTCGCCCGCCGCGAGGACAAGGCGGCGCAGCCGCCCGTCCCGTTCCCGCTCTCGCTCTTGCGCGCCGTGTATTCACACCTGAGCCTGAACGAGTGGATCCTGGGAACAGCGGCACTCTACCTTCTCCTGTGCGCTCTCCTCCTCGTCCGGTTGCTGCGCCGGGATCGCCGCCTGCCGCTGCGGCTCGCCGCCCAGGTGACGCTCTGCCTCTTCGCGCTGGCGGCGCTGACCCTGGCCTACAAGATCCACGACGAGCGCGGCATCGTGCGCGCCGTGATCGGGGCGGAAAAAATATCGGTCATGAGCGGACCCGGGAACGATTACACGGTAGAGTTCTGGTTGCACGAGGGTAGCGAGGTCCAGATCGAGGAGGCCCGTCCGGAGTGGCTGCGCGTTTCGCTGGGGGCGAAGCTGCGTGGTTGGGTGCCGGTGGGCAGCGTCATCCGTATCTAGGAGGCACCATGCGAAGCAGACTCAGCTGGCTGGTCCTGTTCGCGCTCGCGGCGTCGGCGCCAGGGATCGCGGCGCAAGCCGCGCCGGCAGTGCAACAGGCCCCGGCAGCCCAGGCGCAGGCGGTGCAGCAGCCTCCGACAGCCCAGGCGCCGGCGGCGTCACCGGCCGCCCCGCCCTCTGCCCTCGACCTCGACACCGTCATCCCGCTGGATCCGAAGGTGCTGCACGGCAAGCTGCCGAGCGGCATCGAGTACTACATCCGCGCCAACCAGGAGCCGCGCAACCGCGCCGAGCTCCGGCTGGTGGTGAACGCCGGTTCCATCCTGGAGAGCGAAGATCAGCAGGGGGTGGCGCACTTCGTCGAGCACATGGCCTTCAACGGCACCCAGCACTTCGGCGCCGAGGAGCTGGTGAATTACCTGGAGAGCATCGGCATGCGCTTCGGCGCCGATGTCAACGCCTACACCAACTTCGACGAGACGGTGTACATGTTGACCGTGCCCACCGACGCGGAATCGGTGCTCGCCAAAGGCTTCCTCGTCCTCGCCGATTGGGCGAAGGGCTCGACTTTCGATCCGGTGGAGGTGAACAAGGAGCGCGGCGTGGTCATCGAGGAATGGCGGATGGGCCGCGGCGCCGGCCAGCGCCTGCGGGAGAAGCACCTCCCGGTGTTGCTCAAGGGCTCGCTCTACGCCGACCGCATCCCCATCGGCAAGAAGGAAGTGCTCGACAAGTTCCCGCCCGAGGCGGCGAAGCGTTTCGTGCGCGACTGGTACCGGCCGGAGCTGATGGCGGTGATCGCGGTCGGTGACTTCGATCCGGCCCGCATCGAGGCGCTGCTGCGCCAGCACTTCGACGGCTTCAAGGCCTCGGCCCAGCCGGTGGTGCGGCCCACTTTCCCGGTGCCGGCACACCCGGAGACGCTGTTCACCATCGCCCAGGACATCGAGGCGACGACGAGCACCGTGGCGGTGATGGCCAAGTTCCCGCGGCAAGAGGAGACGACGCTGGGGGCGTATCGCCGCACGATCGTCCAGGGGCTCTACAACAGCATGCTCAACATGCGCCTCTTCGAGCTCACCCAGAAGGCGGAGCCGCCGTTCGTGCGCGCTGGCGCCGGCAGGGGCGGGGTCGTGCGGCCGCTGGACATGTGGTCGCTCGGTGTGACCACGGAGAACAACGGGCTGGAACGAGGTCTCGAAGCGACCTTGGTGGAGGCGGCGCGTGCCGTGCGCTTCGGCTTCACCCCCGGGGAGCTGGAGCGGGCGAAGGAGAGCCTGCGCAGCCGCATGGAGAGCGCCTACAACGAGCGCGAGAAGACCGACTCGTCATCGCACGCCAGGGAATACGTCGATCTCTTCCTGGAGCAGGTGCCGGCGCCTGGCATCACCTACGAGTACCAGGCCATCCAGGCTCTTCTCCCCGGGATCCAGCTCGACGAGGTCAATGCGGTGAGCCGGGAGATCACGGCGGAAGACAACGTGGTCGTCCAGGTGAGCGCGCCGGAGAAGGAAGGCGTCAGCCTCCCCGGCGCCGCGGCGCTGCAACAGGTCATCGCCTCCGTGGCGGGGCGCAACTTGGAGCCGTACGTGGACACCGCCACGGCGGCGCCGCTCGTACCGACCCCGCCGCCGCAGACCGATATCGCCACGCGCCAGCGCATAGAGCCCCTCGGCATCGAGCTCTGGACGCTGGCCAACGGCGCTCGGGTGTACGTGAAGCGCACGGATTTCAAGGACGACGAGATCCTCTTCCGCGGCTGGAGCCCGGGTGGAACCTCGCTCGCCCCCGATGCCGATTACCAGACAGCGAACCAGGCGGCCGGATTCATCTCCGGTAGCGGCGTCGGCGCCTTCAGCCTTCCGGATCTGCAGAAGAAGCTCGCGGGCAAGCAAGTGTTCGTGCGCCCCACGGTGGGGCAGCTGAGCGAGGGCTTCTTCGGCCAGACCCGGCCGCAGGACCTGGAAACCATGCTGCAGCTCGTCTATCTGAATGTCACCCAGCCTCGCCGCGACCCCGAGGCGTTCCAGAGTCAGAAGACCCGCTTCCGCGGCGTCTTGCAGAATCGCGCTTCCGATCCGGCCAATGCCTTCGCCGACACGCTCCGTCTCGTCTCCACGCGCTACCATCCGCGTTCGTATCCGCTCACTGTGCCGAGCCTGGAGCAGATCGAGCTCGACAAGGCCTTGGGCTTCTATCAGGGCCGTTTCGCCGACGCCAGCGACTTCACCTTCGCCTTCGTGGGCAACGTGGATCCCCAGGTTCTCGAGCCGCTGGTGCGGACCTACATCGGCTCCCTGCCGGTGCTGCGGCGCAAGGAGACCTGGCGCGACGTGGGGGTGAAGCGCCCGGGAGGCGTGGTGCGCCGGGAGTTCCACGGGGGCGTGGACCCGAAGGCACGCACGGCGATCCTCTTCACCGGGAACTTCGACTGGAAGCGGGAGGAGCGTTACGCCCTCAACGCCATGGTCGAAGCGTTGCAGATCCGCCTGCGCGAGGTGTTGCGGGAGGATCTCGGGGGTGTCTACGGCGTGCAAGTCTCCGGCGGCAGCCAGCGCGATCCCAAACCGGAGTACCGGGTGCAGGTCGGCTTCCAATGCGATCCGCACCGGTTGCAGGAGCTCACCAGCCAGGTGTTCCAGGTGATCCAGGGTTTCCGCGATACCGGACCGGATACCGACGACGTGGCCAAGGTGGTGGAGATCCAGCGCAAGAATTACGAGGTCAACCTGCGGGAGAACGGCTACTGGCTGGGTGAGATCGAGTTCCGCGATTCCTACGGTCTCGACCTGAACGAGATCCTGCAGTACGAGAAGCTCTATGCCACGCTCGATGTGAAGATGGTGCGCCAGGCCGCGAAGAAATACCTGCGCACGGACCACTACGTGCAGGTGTCCATGCTCCCGGAGGAAGTGGGCGCCGGGTCCAGCCGCGAGGAGGACTGAGCCGCGTCGCGTCGGCGCAGCGCGGCGACGAAGGCGCTGGCCAGGGGGGCCCGCGTCGCGGCGCTCCAGGTACCGAGGATGCGGAAGCGGAGCGGCGGCAAAGGCTGGTGGCGGCGCACGAGATTCACCTTTTCGTGTTCTTCCTCGAGCCGTTGGATCAGGTCCGCCAGGCCGTGGTCCTGACCGGTCGCCACCACCAGGACCCAGGTCGCCGGACCGGCGCGAACGAGGAGGTCGGTGCGGCACAGCCGCTCCTCCAGGAAGAGACCCAGGAGGTCTCCGGCGCGCCCGCTCGTCTCCATCCCTGGTTGCCGCGGCTCCTCTGCCCGCGTTTCTCCCGCCGGGTGTTTCCTTGCTGGTTTTCCGGCCCGCAGCGGACCGACCTCCGCGTCCACACGCAAAAGCGAGACGGTGGCGGAAGCCTGGCGGAAGTAAGCGACGTGCTGGAGGTAGTGGTGCAGCAACGTCTCTGGATTCCAGGTGGGCACGGAGAAGGAGAAGACGCTGCCGATGCCCATACTGCTGTGCAGGGTCATGTCCCCGAAGTTGAGTACCACCAGTTCCTTGGCGATGTGCAAGCCGAGGCCGAAGCCCTTGGGTTGCATCGCCTCGGCGGGAGCGGTCTGCTTGAAGCGCTCGAACACCAGTTCCCGGCTCTCCCGCGGGATCCCCGGCCCGTGGTCGGTGACGCCGATGCGCACCAGGCCGTCGTCGATGTCGTGCAGGGCCCACATGCGCACGACGCGGCCAGGGGGCGAGAACTTCAGCGCGTTCACCACCAAGTTGATGAGGACCCGGGCGATCTTGTCGGGATCGCAGAAGAGGTCGGGCAGTCCCTCGTCGGCCATGAATTCCACCACGACCTCGCACTTGCGCGCCTTGGGGGCCACCGTCTCCTGCACCCGCGCGGCGATGGCTTCGATCCGGCAGGGGCACCGCGAGATGCGCACGATGTCCGACTCCAGGCGGGTGACGTCGATCAGGTCGTCCACCATGAGACTCAGGTCGTCGACCCGGGCATGCAGGACCTCGAAGAACCGCCGCGTCTCCGCATCGAGAGCCTCGCCCTCCAGGGCTTCTTCCAGCGCCGCGACGTACTCCTTGATCACAGTGAGCGGGGTGCGGAACTCGTGGGAGACATTGCCGACGAAGTCATAGGCCATGTGGTAGAGCTTGAGCATCTGCGTCGCCTGCGCTTGCAGGGCCGCGGTGCGCTGCGCCACCTGCTCCTCCAGGTCCTGATTCCGGGCGGCGAATTCCCCGTGCATCCTTTCTCGGAGCGCAACCTCATCTTCCAGGGCGGCATTGCGGACGCTGATGGCGAGGAAGCGCCGCTGCTGCAGGGTCAAGGAGGCGACGAACAGCAGCACCAGGAGGAGGAGGGCGGAGACGAGGGCGGTCTCCGTGTGTTGCCAGGGCCAGCCGGAGCGGCCATCGCCGTGCAACTGCGCGAACAAAGCCAGGGAGAGACCCAAGGTGGAAGCGATACAGATGCCGGCGAGCAGGAACCAGTGGCGCCATTCATAGCGCACGGTCGAGGGTTGGCGCATTGCCTGGTACGGCGGTGCAGACATGCTTTTCCCAGTCCCAGGTCCGACCCAGCGACCTGGGGACTGGCCTTTACAATAGTGGAACCAAGATCCGTGCCGGACCGCGAGGGCCCGGGGTGGTGCCGGGCTCGCAGCACGCGCCACGACACCGAGGGGTGGTTGGGGAACGCATGCGAATGAAGAGGCCATGACGGCGACGCAGAGGAGCCCAGGCCGCGGCATGTTCTCTCTCCTGCCAGTGGTCTTCTTCGCTTCCGGGGCCGCCGCGCTGGTGTTCGAGGTGGTTTGGTTCCACCAGAGCGGTCTCGTTTTCGGCAACAGCGTCTGGGCCACGAGCATCGTGCTCGCGAGCTTCATGGGTGGGCTCGGGCTCGGGAATCATCTCGTCGGCCGGTACGGCGCTAACGTCCACCGCCCCATCCGTGCCTACGCCGGGCTCGAAGTCTGCATCGGGCTCACGGGCTTTCTCCTCACCCTCTTGCTCCCCCACTTGCCGCGGCTCCTGACTCCGGTCTTCGGGCCGCTCCTCGACTCGCCGTGGCTCGTCAACCCGCTGCGTCTCGCTCTTGCCTTCGTGCTCTTGCTGGTGCCGACGACCGCCATGGGCGCGACGCTGCCGCTCCTCGTCGCCGCCGCTTGCCGCGAGGGCAGCGGCTTCGGCAGCGCTCTCGGCCGGATGTACGGCGTCAACACCCTCGGCGCCGTCGCCGGTGTGCTGCTGGTCGAGACCTTTCTCGTCGAGCGACTCGGCATCCGCGGCGCAGCGGCCACCGCGGCGCTCACGAATCTCCTGGCCTCCGGTGCGGCGCTCCAGCTGGCGCGTCGCTTCGAGGTCACGGGAAAGCGACTGTCGCCGGCGGGAACAGGGATGGGTGCGGCGCCTTCGCCCGCGGGAACGTCGGCTGCGCCCGCCAAGGGAACGGGGGGGCCCCGCGCCTTCCTCCTCGCCGCCTTCCTCGCCGGCGCCGCATTGCTCGCGCTCGAGGTGCTCTGGTTCCGCTTCCTCCTCCTCTTCGTCACCAACAACACCCTGGCACTCAGCATCATGCTCGCCGTGGTGCTGGCGGGAATCGCCGGCGGCGGTCTCCTGGCCTCGTGGCGTTTGCGCTCGGCCACCCGTCCGGGAGCCCGGGGGGCTGCTTCACCGGGGAAGGAAACGGCTGCCGGCGGTGGCCGCCATGGAGAACGTGGTGCCTTTCGGTCTCGAGGCGGTGCGGAAAGAATGTTGCCGTGGACGGCCCTGGCGGCGGCAGTCTGCGTCACCCTTACCTATGTCGCCTTCCAGTTCGGTCTCGAAGCGGCGCCCTTTCGCTGGACCGCGGTGCTATGGATGGCGCTCCGGCTCATCCTGCCGGTAGCGCTCGTCTCCGGCTTTCTCTTCACCCTCCAGGGCGAGGCCTTGCGGGGGCGCAGTCGGGCCGACACCGAGGCTGCCGGTCAGCTGACTCTGGCGAACACCCTCGGGGCCATGATCGGTTCCCTGTGCGGGGGCTTCGTGCTCCTGCCGCTCTTGGGAACAGAGCGTTCCTTCGCCGCTCTCACCCTGGTGTATGCGGCGATCGCTCTCGTCTTGGCGCCGCGAGGCGCGCGCCGGGAGCGAGTGATCGCCGCCGCCGTCGCTGTCGTCGCTCTGCTCCTCGTCGTCTTCCCTTTCGGCTTCATGACCAAGACGTACATCCCGAGATCGGTGCGGCAGTTCACCGCCGACGGCTCGAAGATCGTCGCGGTGCGGGAAGGTCCGATCGAGACGAGCGTGCTCCTGCGCCAAGACTGGCTGGCGCAGCCCGTGTACCACCGTCTGGTGACCAACGGCTTCACCATGTCGGGGACTGGAATCCAGGCCAAGCGCTACATGCGCCTCTTCGCTTTCATGCCGGCCATCGTGCACGCCGCGCCGCTGCGCCGTGCGCTGGTCATCAGCTACGGCGTCGGGGTCACCGCCACCGCCGTCCGGGATCTCGACTCGGTGCAAAGCATCGACGTGGTGGACATCTCCCGTGACATCGTCGAGCTGAGCGACCGGCTCTACACAGCGGAGAACCATCCTTTGCATGATCCCCGCGTCCGGCTACACCTGGAGGACGGACGTCACTTCCTGCAGAACACGCGCACGAGCTACGACCTGATCACCGGCGAGCCGCCGCCGCCGCGCCTGCCCGGCACGGTGAACCTCTATTCCCGGGAGTATTTCCAGTTGATCCACGATCGACTGGCGGAGGGGGGCATGACGACCTACTGGCTCCCCATCCCGGACCTGCTGGTGGAAGACACCTTGGCGATCATCCGCGCCTTCTGCGAGGTGTTCGACAACTGCACGCTGTGGAACGGCACGCCCATGGATTGGATGCTGGTGGGTTTCCGCGGCACGCCGCCCGCGACTTCGGCGGCGGACTTCCGGCGCCTCTGGAGTGATCCCCGCGTCGGCCCGCAGCTGCGCGAGATCGGCCTCGAGATGCCGGAGCAATTGCTGGCCACCTTCATCGGCGATGCCGTGACCTGGGGTCAGGTGACGGCGAAAACGGCACCGCTCACCGATGACCGGCCCAAGCGCTTGCGCACGCTGTACAAGGAGCCGCCCGATACGCGACTCGATTTCTATCTCGCCGCCATCGACCCGGGGCGCGGCCGGCAGGCGCTGGCCCGGAGCGCGTTGGCGAAGCAGCTCTTCCCGGCGGAGATTCTGCAGGCCGCTGGACCGTACTTCGAAGTGCAGCAGATGGTGAACTTGGCGCTCACCAATCCGCCGTCGCCGTTGCCCCACCTGAACCAGATCCACATGCTGTTGAGCAGGACCTCGCTGCGTACGTTGCCCCTCTGGTTGCTCGGTTCGAACGAGACGAGCCTGCGCATCGCGGCGGCAGCCCCGGACGACGGCACCGGCGCCGCGGACTACGTGCTCGGCCTCGGAGCCCTGGTGGATCGCGATTACGCTCGCGCCGCCGCGAGCCTGGCGCGCACCAGGCAACTGGGCTGGCGACCCGGTCTCTCGGGCCCTCTGTACGCCTACGCGCTCTGCATGTGCGGTCGTCTCGAAGAAGTGAAAGCCCTGAGGCTGCAGTTGCGTCCCCCGGCGGCGGACCCGGTTTGGCGCTGGCTGGGTGAGACCTTCGCCCTGTAGCGCGGGTCGGCGAGGTCCGGCGCCCGGCGACGCTGGGCGAGGCATCGAACGGGTCGATTTCCACACTCCAGAGTTTCTCGGGTCGGTTCACCCATTGGAGCGTGGGACTCGCCGCGCGTGCAGCGCGGACAGGGACGCGACCTGGACGGCTTTTGCTCGTCTCCCTGTGTGGGTTCTATAATTCATTACGGAGTCCCCTTGGGCCGCCGGGCCGGACGGGGGCGCCCACCTTTCTCTGCCGTTGCAATCGACGTTGTCTACTGGGTGAGACGGATCTCGACATGCCCCAAGCTACGTCCGATCCGGGGCCCGGAGGGCTCCCTGAGATCACCGTATTGATGCCGGTGTACAACGGCGCGCGCTATGTCGCCCTGGCGATCGAGAGCGTGCTCGGCCAGACGCATCGCGCCTTCGAGTTCCTCATCCTGGACGATGGTTCCACCGACGAAACGCCGCAGATCCTGGCGGAGTACGCGGCCCGGGACCCGCGCCTCCGGATCGTTCGCCATCCCAACATGGATCAGCCCGCGACGCTGAACCGCGGTCTCGCACTGGCCCGCCATGATTGGGTCGCCATCCTCGACCACGACGACGTCTGCCTGCCGCAGCGGTTGGAGCGCCAGCTGGCCATGCTCGAGCAGGAACCGGGAGCGCGCCTCGTTGGCTCCTGGGTGCAGGAGATCAACGCGGCGGGAGCTAAAATCGGCGAGCGCTGTGGTGGACCAACCAGCGCCGCGGAGTTCCGCGCCCTCCACGCCGCGGGTCAGCGCGTGCCGCTGACGCACCCCTCGGTGCTGCTGCATCGCCCGACCATCCTGGCCCTCGGCGGCTACGACCCGGCCTTCGGTTCGGCAGCGGACACGGAGCTGTGGACGCGCGTCGCCCGGGAGCACACCATCGTCGTGGTGCCGGAGCCCTTGGTCCACTATCGCATCCACAGCCAGAGCATGTCGTTCCGCCGCGTCTTCGAGCAGCGCGAGATGCTGCGCTGGATTCTAGAACGCGACGGGGCACGGCGCTCGGGCCGCTCGTTGCCGAGCTTCGCCGCGTTCCGTGCCGCCCGGCCGTGGTGGCGAGTGCGACGCTGGCGGGAGCGCCGGCAGGACCTCTTCTGGTTCTTCCGCTCTTACTGTCTGCTTGCCGTCTCCGACGGCGAAACCCTTGTCGCCGCGGCGCTCGCAGTCTGCGCCGCCGCCATCGCGCCACGGAACGCCATGCGTCTCGCCCGCCGCTGGCTGCTCGAACGGCTGCCGCGGCGCGGGATACGTGTCGCGCGCCGCCGGCTGGTCGCATGGCTGGCCGGGGCGGCCTGGGCCCGGCGCTAACACTCCTCGTCGCGGTTTCGAACGTCATGGCTGCGGGAGACTCGGTTGACCGAACTCGGTGTCGTTCGCGCCCTCGCCCCGCTGCGCCGCTGGCATCCGTGGCTCGTTCCGGGACTGGTGGGGCTCGGCCTCCTGGCCGCTCTCTCCGAGGGCGTGGGCCTCTCGCTCTTCATGCCGTTCCTCTACAGCCTGGGGGACGGCACCTTCGCGCCCCCCGCCGACGGCTTCCTCGGCCAGGCGCTGCAGCACCTCTTCGAGAGCTTCCCGGCTTCCCATCGTCTCCTCGCCGTGGGCCTCGGCATCCTGGGCCTCGTGTTGTTGAAGAACCTTCTCGTCTATGGTACCGAGATGCTGCAGAGCTGGACGCGCACCCTCCTGGTGCACTCGCTGCGCGCGCGCCTGGCCGATGTCCTCCTCGACGCCCGGCTCGACCGCATCGAGAGCACCGATTCTGGGAAGCTGCTGAACGCGCTGCAGAATCAAACCCAGGAGACCGGCGTCGCCTTCGCCACCTATGGCGAGCTGCTGGTCCGCGTCTGCGCGGCCATCGTCTTCGCGGCCTTCCTCTTCCTCGTCTCCTGGAAGCTGACCCTCGGCGTGGGTTGCGCGCTGCTCGCGATCTCGCTCCTCGTCCGGCAAGCATGGCGTCGCGTCGAGGCCGGATCGCAGCGTTACGTCCGCGCTTTGGACGAGCTTTCCCAGCGCAGCTTGGAGCTGCTGTCCGGGATGCGCACGATCCGGGTCTTCGCCCGCGAGGAGTACGAGCGCCAGCGCTTCAGCCGTGCCTCGCACCGGGCGAGCCAGATCTGGTTCCGCCTCGACCAGCTGTCGGGACTGGTGCGACCGGCCTCGGAAGTGCTCGTCATCGTCGTCCTCGTGGCGGTGCTCTTCGGGTCGCTGCGTGATGTTTCCAACCTGCCGACCATTCTCACCTTCGGCTTCATCGTCTACCGGCTGCGGCCGCACGTGCAGGGCATCGACGTGGCGCGGGCGCAGCTCCTGGCGGCAAAGGCCCCGGTCGAGTCGGTGATGGCGCTGCTCCGCGCGCACGCGGCGCCGGCGTCGCAGGTGGGAGCGCAGCCCTTCACGGCCTTGGACCACGAGATCCGCTTCGAGCAGGTGGATTTCCGCCCTGCCGGCGCGGAGCGCGACATTCTTCGCGGTGTGGCGCTGCGGATTCCGGCGCGCCGCACCACTGCCGTCATCGGACCGAGCGGCGCGGGCAAGTCCACCCTCATCCATCTCTTGCTCCGGCTCTACGACCCCACCCGGGGCGCCATCCTGGTGGACGGTGTCCCCCTCGCCGACCTGGAGCTCGCCGCCTGGCGCCGCCGCGTCGCTGCGGTGACGCAGGACGCCATCCTCTTCAACGCCAGCGTGCGAGAGAACATCGCCTACGGCCGCGCCAATGCCACGTTCGAGGACGTGGTGCGCGCCGCCCGCTTGGCCGGGGCCGACGCGTTCATCCGTGCCTTGCCGAACGGCTACGACACCCTCGTGGGCGATCAGGGGTTCCGCCTCTCGGGAGGCCAGAAACAACGACTCGCCCTCGGACGCGCCCTCATCCGCGATCCGGAGATCCTCATTCTCGACGAAGCGACGAACGCCCTCGACGCCGAAACGGAAACCCTCGTGCAGGATGCGGTGGCGTCGCTGGGAGAGGAGCTGACGCTCATTGTGGTCTCCCACCGACTCTCCGCCGTGGCCCGCGCCGACCACTTCGTGCTCCTCGAGGAGGGAAGAGTCACGGCACAAGGCCCGCGCGCCGAGATCCCTTTGCTCATGGAAACCGTGCACCGCCTCTACGGGGAGGGTTTCGTGTCTGGCTGGGAACGTGGCGGCGACTCGCGCCTGGCGGCGGCAGGTGACGCATGAGGCGCGCACCGACGGTATCCGCCGTGATCTGTTTCCTCGACGCCGAGCGCTTTCTGCGCGAGGCGATTCGAAGCGTCTGGGCGCAGACCTTCACCGACTGGGAGTTGCTCCTGGTCGACGACGGCTCGCGGGACGGCGGGCACGAGATCGCCCAGGAGATGCTGTCGCAACGCCCTGAGCAGATGCGTCTCCTCGAGCACCCGGGGCGCGAGAACCGCGGCATCAGCGCCTCACGCAATCTGGCGCTCCGGGAGGCGCGCGGCCGCTACGTGGCCTTCCTGGACGCCGACGACGTCTGGCTGCCCGAGAAGCTCGAGCGCCAGGTCGCTCTCCTCGACGCGCATCCCGAGATCGGGATGACCTACGGCCGCACGCAGCGCTGGTACGGGTGGACGGGCAAGCCCGGCGACGCCAAGCGGGACCTGTGGTATCCGAACTATGTCCCGGATGGAACGATCGTGGCGGCTCCGGATCTCCTCACCCTCTACCTGCAGAGCGGCGGCGCGGCAGTGCCCGGCATCTGCAGTTTGCTCGCGCGTCGCGAGGCCGTGATGGCGGTCGGCGGCTTCGACGACCACTTCCGCGGCATCTTCGAAGATCAGGTCTTCTACGCGCGGATGTGCCTGCAGCATGCGGTGCTGGTGACCGACGACGAGACGACGCGCTATCGCCAGCACGAGACCTCGTGCTGCGCTGGCGCGCAGCAGAGGGGCGACTACGATCCGTTCCTCCCCAACGCCGGCCGGCGCCGCTATCTGCACTGGTTGCGTGATCTCGTCCAGGAGCGGCGCTGCGAGGACGCAGTGCTCTGGAAAGCGCTGCGCCGCGAGCTGCGGCCATACGGGCACCCGCTGCTTTCCTGGCCTTGGTTCCATTTCCCACGCTGGCGGGCACAGTCGAAGGAGGCGCTGAAGGAGCTGGCGCGCAGAGCGCTGCCCGCTCCGCTTCTGCGCTGGGTCAAGGCGCGACTGCGCCGGCGCGCCTACGTGCCGCCGGCAGGTTGGGTGCGCTTCGGCGATTTACGGCGCCGCGAGCCGATGAGCCGCACCTTTGGCTACGACCGCGGCCTGCCGGTGGACCGCCTCTATATCGAGCGCTTCCTCGCTGCCCATGCTGCGGATGTCCGTGGCCGCGCCCTCGAGGTGGGCGACGACACCTACACGCGCCGCTTCGGGCGTGAGCGCGTGCAGCGCCGCGATGTGCTGCATCCGAGCGCCGGTGCGTCGGGCGCCACCGTCATCGCCGATCTCGCCCGTGCAGAGCACCTCCCCGCCGACACCTTCGACTGCATCGTCCTCACCCAAACGCTCCAGTTCATCTACGACCTGCCGGCTGCGGTGAGGACCTTGCACCGCATCCTCAAGCCTGGTGGTGTCGTCCTCGCCACCGTGCCGGGCTTGACCCCACTGGGCGACTACGAGTGGACCTGGTGCTGGAGCTTCACGCCGCACTCGGCGCGGCGTCTGTTCACCTCGGTGTTCGCGGCGGGCGCGGTCGAAGTCGAGGCGTTTGGCAACGTGCTGACCGCCACGGCTTTCCTCCACGGCATCGCCGCGGAGGAGCTGCGCCCGGAAGAGCTCGAGCACCACGACCCGAGCTATCCGCTGCTGATCACGGTGCGCGCGGTGAAAGAAGCGGAAGAGGGGGTCGCGGGAAGCGATGCCGGTGGGGTGGCGGCGTGATCGGTCAGCGCGGTACCAAGCTCCGCCGCCTGGCGCGCCGTGCCGTGCAGCGCCTCGCGCCCGGCTCGATGATCCTGCTCTATCACCGCATCGCCGAAGCTCGAGCCGACCCTTGGTCCCTCTGCGTCCGCCCGCATCACTTCGCCGAGCACCTCGAGGTGCTGTGCGGCCGCATCGCGCCATTGACGGAGATCTGCGAAAACGCGTCGAGCGCGCGTACGGGTGGACGATTCGCCCTCACCTTCGACGACGGGTACGCCGACACGCTCCACACGGCGCTGCCGCTCCTCGAGCGACACGAGGCGCCGGCCACCGTGTTCGTGGCGACCGGTGGTGTGGACGACGGGCGACCCTTCTGGTGGGACGAGCTCGTAGCGCTCACCGAGGCACAGGAACCTTCCGTACAGCGAGAGCTCCAGGCTCTCCTCGGCGATCTCGACCGGGTGAGCCGCCAGGAGCATCTCGTGGCGCTACGCGTTGAGGCGGGGGTCGAGGTGTCTGCTTCGACGCCGGCGCGCGCCTTGAACCGCGCGGAGATCGTCCGGCTCGCCACCGGCGGGCTGGTGGAAATCGGCGCGCACACCGTGTCGCACCCGAAGCTCCCGGCGCTGGCGCCGGCTGCTCAGGAGCGCGAGATCCGCGACAGCCGGGACTTCTTGGCTGCCATCATCGGGCGCCCGATCACGAGCTTCGCCTACCCGCATGGCCGCCACGATGCGACGACACGCAGAATCGTGCACGAGGCCGGCTTCCGCCGCGCCTGCACCAGTCACGGCGGCACCGTGCGGCGCTGCACCGATCCACTCCGCCTGCCCCGCCTCGAGGTCCCGGACTGCGACGGCGACACCTTCGCCCGCATCCTCCGGCGCCTGGGCTTCTGAGAACCGCTGCATTATCGGCAAGACGGTGACCTCAAGGCGCGAGATCTGGTGACGCACCACCGGGAGGCGTTGTCATTTCTTCCGGTGCTTGGCCTTGATCTCGCTCTAGGACGATCTCTCGACGGCAACGGGAGGCGCGAACTTCTGGATGCGGTGGTTCTCGGTATCAGCGACGGATGGCGCCGAAGATGTCCACGGCGATTCCGGAAGGCGTCCGCGTTCGAATCGACCGCGATGCCTCGGGGGCGAGCGAGCTGGCCATCCCTGCTGCCCCAGGCGAGAACGAAGAGCCTGCGAGCGCGTGATGAACGGCAAGGCTCGGTTCCGCGTCGTACTCACGACCGGACACTGAGGCCCGCGCTCGGGATCACGCCACATGCCTGCCGCGTCACACGACTTATGGCTGCAGGATATTTTCCGTTTTGCCCACGATGGAGATCCGGACCGACTGGACCGTGGGAAACTGCCGGAGAGACGCGTCGATTTGAGCTCGGATTGCCGACATCCGGCACGAGTCACCGGCGCGCTCCATCTCCTCGCTGAAGTCGACGGTCGCGACGCCGTTTTTGATGATCAGGCCTCGGACACGCACCCCCGCGTCGATACTCGTGAAATAGCCTTGTGCTTTTTCCTCGGGCGTGGGACCCGCGAGGAGCGCTTCGAGGGCCGCACGCGCCGGCCCCTGCGTCCGCGGGACCGTCCGGACGACCGGGAAGATCGCTTCGCAGTCGCCCTTCGCATCCACGGCCATGCCGTGGTTCCCAAAATACGCCTGGACCAAGCTTACTCCCGCCGAAGATTCTCCCGGTTCCGTCGTGCCGAATCGAACCGGCATGAGAAACTCGTCGGCCTGCTCCGAGAGCCCGGATGGATTGTTCTTCTCCAGAACCAACGTTCCCGAAGTTCCCGGGGCTGGCGCACTGAACTCGAGCACGGCCTCGAACGGAACGAAGTTCTCCGTCATCCACTCGCCGCGAGCTTCTGCCGGTGCGATCGCGATTTCTTGGCCGTCCTGATTCAGCAACCGCACTGGGAAGTTGGCCTCGAAGAACCAGGTGCCACGTGCTTCGCCGCTCACGCGCAGTGGGCTCGTGACGGTGTTGCCCGTCCGAGGTGTCGTGACGCGGAGGAGACTCGTCTTCCCGGTCGCGATCTTCGACCTGGACATCTGGTCCTGGGCCCAATGGCGCCAATGGTTCGTTTCACCACGTAGCGTGATGTCCTCGAGCATCCCCATGAGCCGATCATTCTTCCGGTCGGTACGCAGCGTCAGCCTGGCGATGGCCTGGATGGTCCGGATGTGCTCGGGCGAAACCTCCAGGGCCGCGTTGTAGGCATCGAACGCTCGCTCATTCAGTCCCGCTTTTTCGAGCGTCAAACCGAGGTTCAACCTCGGGTCCGGGTTTCCGGGCATGAGCTTGCGTGCCAACTCGAACTCGTTGGCGGCCTCGTAGAGCCTAGACTGCCGTAAATACAGCACTCCCAAGTCGTTGTGTGCGGGTCCGTGATAGAGGTCGGCCTTCAGGGCCGCATTCAGGAGTTCCTCTGCCTTTGCCGAGTCGCTTTCGATGACGTCCAGAGCCTCGAGGGTCAGCTCGTGGGCCTTTCCGGGATCGTGGCTTGCGTCGTCGTCGTGAGTCGGGGAGATCCTCGCCGAAGACGACGTACAGGAGGAGATGCAGGGAAGCAAGATGAAGGCGGCGACAACGTACTTCACCGGGACCGAACGAAGAGTATGTCCAGCGAAACGCAGGTTGCCGGAATGAGAGCAAAGGCCACGATCACGCCGAGGCGCAGCGCTAGAGTTGACCGCCCCTCTTCGCATATTCGGGCCCTCCTGGCAGCCCTCCCAAACGCTATTCGCCTGGCTCATCTGATCAGGGCCGGCTCGACCTCGGGCCAGCCGGGATCGAGGTCGGCTCTATGCAATTCGACGTCGCTCAGGAACTTCAGATGTTGGAAGTCCGCGCCACGGAGGATGCTGGCGCGGATGAAGACATAGAAGCGCGAGTGCGAGGTCAGCTTGGACTCGGAGCGGAACAGCCGTCCGAGCAGAGGCAGCCTTCCAAGGAAAGGCACCTGCGAGGTCTGCTCCGTCTCGCTCGTCGTCTCCAGACCGCCGAGTGCGACGGTGTAACCGTCGGGGATCGTGGCGACGCTCTGCAGGTTGTTCTGCTGGCGCGGCGGGGGCAGGGAAGGGTCGCTCGCTGTGCCCACGAACGTGCTCAGGACGATGGAATACTCCAGGACAAGGTGATCGGCCTCGGCAATCTGAGGCCGGACCTGGATCGTGGTGCCGGCGTCTTGAGTGCCACCGAAGGTGGTCGTAGCGACAACGGTGGTGGAGTTGGTGCTGAGGAAGGGAGTCTGCAGCACCGAGGCGAGGTTCGCCATTTGGTTGGAGTTCACCAGGACCTTGGGGATGTTGAGTGCGCGCCCTTTGTTGAGGATCTGCAGGGCGTTCACCAGCACGCTGAAGTCGCCTGGATTGAGCACGACGCCCGTGAAGCCGGACACGGTCGGGAGCACCAGGTCGGCGATCGGGTTGGGCGCACCCAGGCCGAAGAGAGAGGAGAGGATCACGATGGCGCTTTTGTCCCTGATGCCACGAATCTCGACCCCCAAGTCAAAGGCGTCGCTGTCGCTCAAGTTGAGGATCAGGACCTCGATCATGACTTGCGACGCCATCACGTCGAGCGTCTTGATGAGCCCCTCGACCTTGTCGATGAGGCTCGCATCGCCGGTGGCGAACAGAGTGTTGGTAGCTACGTCGGCGCTCAGCACCAGCCTGCCGTGATCCGCACGCAAAGCAGTCGCTGGGAACGGGGTCGCGGCGGGCGTCGTAGCATTCTGGTTCGTCTCCCCGCTCGTCGCTGGCTCCGCCAGATTCAAGACGCCGGTGCCGATCAAGCGGTTCAGGACCTCGGCGAGTTCCAAGGCGCTACGGTTGCGGATCGAGAACACGCGAACGTTCAGGCTCTCGACGCTGGGTGGACTCTGGGTCGCTGTGGAAGCCTCGGGGCCCTGAGCTGCGACGAACGACGCCAGAAAGACAAGCACGGTCGCCGCCCTCGCGCAAAGAACGACAGCGGGGCCTACAGCACGGAGTAGTGGAATCGCGAGTATCCATGCTTGAGGTGCTCGCGGTGGGGGCGGAGGTTCTCCGAGATACGTGCCAGTCGCGCAGCAAGGCAGCGAGCCTAACCGCTGCCGCGCATGCTCCACCCTCTGCAAGAGAGCATGTTTGCTCATAACCCTCGACGACGGCTGTTTGCCGTTGGCGCAGAGATGGTTCGCGATACCTGCACCAGATAAGACCAAGAAAACTCGTCTCCTCCCGAGTCGATTCTTCCAGTCTTGAACAGCCGGGCCCGTTACCACGGGCCCGGCCTCCCAATTACCTCGAGGAAAGCGCCAGCGCCTGGGTGGAGACGCTGCTGGTATCCATCGTCACGGCGGCCGTTCGTGCTAGGGCTCGACCGGACACCTTGGTCCCTTTACTCAGGGTGATGCTTGCGAGCGCGATAATGTTGCCCTTGAAGTCAACGCCTGCAGCGAGAGTGGCGGAGCTGCCAACCTGCCAGAACACGTTTGCATCTTGAGCGCCGTTGATCAACTTGACCGACGAGTTGATCGCGGGCAGGAGTGTGCTCCCGATCTGGAAGATGAAGACCGCCTTGGGGTCGCCTAGAGCATCGAGAGTGAGGACTCCGTTCAAGGGAGCCGACGCCGCGAAACAGTAGACGCCAGGCTTGAGCGTGTGCCCACCTAGATCTTGACCCGTCAAGGTCGTGGTGCACACCGCGCCCGCACAGGCGTTGTAGGCCTTGGTGACATCGCTTTGAGCCTGGAGCGCGACGGGGTCACCCGCGTGGCGCGTTCCCGTCATGGTCCCCGGAGGAAAGCCGGTGACTGCGGTACCCGGGCTGACACCCAGATCCCCGGTGATCGTGCTTAGGCCGGTACTGGTCACCGTCGAGGCACCCAGGACCGCAAAACTCTGCGCCGAGCCGAGTGAGGGCACAAATGCCACCGGCGGCGGCACTGGCGGCGTCACCGGCTGCGTGCCGATTGATCCGACAGAGACGCTGCTGTTATCCATCGTCACGGCGGCAGTTCGTGCCAGGGCTCGACCGGATACCTTGGTTCCGTTACTCAGGGTGATGCTTGCGAGCGCGATAATGTTGCCCTTGAAGTCAACGCCTGCAGCGAGAGTGGCGGAGCTGCCAACCTGCCAGAACACGTTTGCATCTTGAGCACCGTTGATCAACTTGACCGACGAGTTGATCGCCGCCAGGAGCGTACTCCCGATCTGGAAGATGAAGACCCCATTGGTGTCCCCCAGTGCATCGAGAGTGAGGACTCCGTTCAAGGGAGCCGACGCCGCGAAACAGTAGACGCCAGGCTTGAGCGTGTGCCCACCCAGATCTTGACCCGTCAAGGTCGTGGTGCACACAGCGCCCGCACAGGCGTTGTAGGCCGTGGTGACATCGCTTTGAGCCTGGAGCGCGACCGCATCACCCGCGTGGCGCGTTCCTGTCATGGTCCCCGGAGGAAAGCCGGTGACTGCGGTACCCGGGCTGACACCCAGATCCCCGGTGATCGTGCTTAGGCCGGTACTGGTCACCGTCGAGGCACCCAGGACCGCAAAACTCTGCGCCGAGCCGAGTGACGGCCTTTGGGCAAGAGCTGGCGACGATCCGAGTAGGAGAGCGGCAAATCCGAGACTTGCCAGGATCATCAAACAAGACTTGAAGTTCACTTGAGTTCCTTTGCGGAAGAGCCAGCGTTGGCCAGTTGCGTTAACTGGCTGCAGCCGGACGGTTGATGAAGTTGAGAGGATGTTTGGAAGAGGAGAGGATGTTTGTAAGAGACGACCATCTGCGGAAATAATCGACTCCCCATTTTTACGCATCACAGCGTCTGAGATGTTATGGGGAACTCGCACGGTCATCTCCTTTTGTACGGTTGGATACTGGGCCTGTGACGAGTCTATTGATATGGGACAATAGTCTCATGGGCCGGCTTCCACGCTCTGTCCCGAAAACCCGCCTCGGGCGCAGACCATCGAGCCGTTCTGCATCTGCATGAAACGGCAGCGTCGGTCAAACGCGCGTAGCGCCTCCGTAGTCCGTCCTCGTTCTCGTGGCGCGTGCAAATTGAGGGATTGAACCCTAATCGCCCGGAGCATGGATCATGTTTTTGACTGTACTGTTTGTGTTGGCGTCGCCGGTTCGCCGGCCCATAAGACCGATGTCGACGGGCGACGCCAATTTCGCGGCCCCATCAACATATCTACCGATAAATCACCTTGATCATGCCCCACGTAGTCTTTTCTAATGGCACTCCTGTGGCGTCGCCAACAAAGTTGGCATCCATCGTCACGGCGCCTGTGCGCGCCAGAGCTTTGCCATCCAGGCGCACACCGGTCGTCAGCGTGATGCTCGCAAGCGCGACAATGTTGCCTCCGAAAACAGTGCCGGTGCCGAGGGTTGCACTGCTGCCCACCTGCCAATACACGTTCGTGCTTTGCGCTCCACCAGTCAGGTTGAGAGCTGCGTCCGTTGCGGTCGTGAGCGTACTCCCGATTTGGAATACGAAAACCGCATTGGAATTGCCCTGAGCGTCGAGCGTGAGTGTTCCCGTCACCGGAGCCGACGAATTGAAACAATAGACGCCCGGTGCAAGCGTCTGGCCACCGAGATCCTGGCCGGTCAGGTTGGTGCCGCAGGCCATGCCTGCGAGCGAATTGTAAGCGCCTGTGAGATCACTTTGAGCTTGAGCCGCGACGTCCTCGCCGGCGTGAACCGTGCCTCCAGTCGGCTGCCCCGCAGGAAGGCCGGTGATCGCGGTTCCCGGGCTTACTCCCACACTCCCGATGATGGTGGTCGCCCCGGCATTGGTGACCGTCGAGCCCGCCAGGACGGCGAAACTCCCTGCAGAACCCAACGACTGAGCCAATCCGAGGGAGGGAAGGACGAACAGCGCCACAAGTCCGACGCCGACGATGATTCTGTATCTAGAATTCATGGTTTACCTCCACAATTGCGCAGCCACTTGTGACAGTGATGCTCCGCAGCGCGCTGTCGTTTCTCGCGATGTGTGACAGTACTAGAAACTCTCTTCGAGTGAAGCTCGACCTAGGTCGTACGACGTATGGCCAATATCAGATACGCGGTGCGACATCACGATCCGCGCTGCCGCTGAAGGTCTCGACCCCAACATGGCGCCGGTTCAGGATGTCATGACGCGCGAGGTCGGGTCTTGCTTCGAGGATGACGACGTCAAAGTGGCCGCGAAGCGCATGTGCAGGCGCCGGATGCGGGCCGAGAATCCTACTTCGCCTCGCGCTTGCCGATCGCACGGCCGATGGCGTCTAGCAGAGTCTTGTCGTTGAAGGGTTTGTGGAGAACTTCAGGCCCGGTGGTGCGACGGGTCAAGTCCACTCCGTTCGTCGCCGTGATGCAGACCACGGGAATCGGGTGTCCCATCTCTGCGAGCCGATCGCGCAGTTCCGTGCCCGTGATTCCTGGCATGTCACTATCCAAGACCAGGCAGTCCGGATCGCGGCCATCGAGCCTGAGAAGGAACTCCTCACTCGAAGCGTAGGTTTCCACTCCCATTTGGGCGGTTCGCAGCAAACGCGTCAGCGCCCTGCGTATGGACGTGTCGCCATCGATCACCACGATGATAGGTCGATCACTCATACTGGAAGGATGGACCCATAGCAAGGGGCTTGATATAGGACCTTAGTCCCGCGTCTGCCTTCACTACACCCGGCTAGGACTAGAGTCCCATTTCAAAAGCCACATTCCAGGGCCATCGTCCGACTCAGGATGGATCCCGTCGGTCCGGCGGCTGACAGGAGACGAGACTCGCCAAGCGGCCGGAGGAGGGCTGGTGGTGCGGTCGGCGCCGGACTTCTGACGGATGCGGTTCAACCGATCGTGCTCAAAAGAGGCCGGTCGCCGTGACCTGGTCAGGGAGCAATGGCGGTGGGCAGGATCTCCGTCTCACGGCACGCGAATCCCTGCCTTCTCGCACAGCCGCACCAGGTCGGCGACGGACTGCACCTCCAGCTTGTGCATCACCCGGCCACGATGCACCTTGACGGTCTTCTCCGAGGTGCCGAGCGTCGCGGCGATTTGCTTGTTGGGCCGGCCCGTGATCACCTGGAGCATGACCTCGTGCTCGCGTGGCGTGAGCCTCGCGAGTAGGCGTTTGACGTCGGCCGAGTTGGCTCGCTGCTTCGACTGCAGCTGGGCCGTCTCGAGCGCCCGCGCGATTGCTTCGAGCAGATCCTTCGCGTCGAAGGGCTTGGAAAGGAAATCAACGGCGCCACCCTTCATGGCACGAACGCTCATCGGAATGTCGCCATGGCCGGTGATGAAGATGATCGGCAGGGGGCGGTCCGTTTCCGTGAGCGCTCGCTGCAGCTCCAGCCCGTTCAGTTCGGGCATCTGCACGTCGAGCACCAGGCAACCGGCTCCGACGTCGGGATCGTGCTGCAGGAAATCACGAGCAGAAGCGAACGCTTCCACGCGATACCCGGCCGCCTTGAGGAGACGGCCGAGGCT
The DNA here is from genome assembly GCA_035649275.1 of Candidatus Krumholzibacteriia bacterium. NCBI lineage: Bacteria > Candidatus Krumholzibacteriota > Candidatus Krumholzibacteriia > Candidatus Krumholzibacteriia bacterium. The sequence goes on along the minus strand of DASRJW010000116.1, from coordinate 16,298 downwards.
CTTGCGCACCGAGGGCTCGTCATCGACGACGAATACGGTCGACTCTGCCGCACTCATACTCTCACCTTTTCCACGGCGGGGAGCATGCACCAAAAGGTCGTCACGCGGCCAGAGTTGTTCGTGAACCCGATGCGGCCACCATGTAGCCTGGATGAGCGACCGGCAGATGGCCAGGCCAAGCCCCATGCGGGGCGCACGTCCAGGACAAGACGAGGAAGCAAATCGATGCCGCTTTGTCGGCCGGGATGCTTCCGCCACGCGTCGTGCCGGGCGTGCTCAGGCGTCGACGAGGACCTCGAAACCGCCGTAGAGCATGCGCTTCGGCTGCACGTAGGGCATCGCCTGCGTCGCCATTTTGATCAGGCGCGGATCCTTCATCACCTTGGCGTTGACGCGATCCCGGTGCGTCCGCGACTTGAACACCACCCAAGAGAAAACCACCGTCTCGCCGGGCCTGACCTTGACCTGGCGGGGGAACGAGGCCATGCCCTTCACGTTCAGGTCCTCGCCGATGCATTCCCTGTACTCGAGGGCACCGTGTTCGCGCCAGATCTTGCCGGCCTTCTGCGCCAGCCGGCGGTAGGCTTGGACCTTCTTCTTCGGCACCGGCAGGACATAACCGTCGACGTACTGAGCCACGGGAAACCTCCTCAAGTATCGCGGCGGACGTAGATCTCCCGCGCCACGTCGCGGTCGAGGGCGAGGCTCGTGCCGTCGACGTCGATGACCACGGAAGGTTGCGTCTGCCGCAGCCTGATGCTCGTGCCCGGGACGACGCCGAAGAGGCCGAGGCGCTCGTAGCGCTTCTGCGAGTCCGGCGTCATGAAGACGATGTGGCCGCTGCGGCCGCGCTCCAGCTCCGGCAGCGGTACCACCAGCGGTTTGAACTGGCGCTGGTCGCGCTCGCGGCAGCAATCCCCCGGCGGGATCGGCAGGCCCTCGGGACAGCGCGGCGGGTGCCCGAGGAGCGCGCAGACCGCGTTCGCCGCCACCGGATGCAGCACGTGCTCCATGAGGCAGGCGGTGCGCTCGGCCTCCAGGGCCGGCAGGGCGAGAACGTCGCAGAGGAGCCGCTTGGCCAACCGGTGGCCGCGGATAATGAGTCGAGCGCGCGCTTCGCCGCTCTCGGTGAGACGGACGCGGTCGCCTTCCAGGCGCAGGAACCCTTCGCGCTGCAGTTGTTGCACCAGAGCCGCGGTGTCCTCGCCGCCGTCCTCCGGCGTCACGGCGCCGAGCAACCCCGAGAGCGTCTCGTCCCCCACTTCGCGTCGCGACCACACCTGCTCGAGGATCTCGTCGGTGGGTTGCGCTTGGAACTCAGGATGCATGGCTCTCCTGTCGGCGCCGGCGGAAGAGCCGGGCGAAGAAATCCAGGGTGGCGGACCGGGGCTGCACGGTGGTGTAGCCGCAGCGATCGCAGCAGAGCATGGCGCAGCCAGAGTGCATGGGGCAGGAGTTGCAGCCGCCGACGCTGTCGTGCAGGTCGCCGCCGCAGAGCGGGCAACGGACGGTGCTGGGTTCGGGTTGCATCAGAAGTGCACCCCCAGGGCGCGCAGGCTCAGGTTGAGCGCGCCTCCCACCACGAAAGCGAAGGGCACGATGAAGGCCACCATGACGAGCGCCGTGCGGACGCCGCGTTCCTTCAGCATGATGAGGAAGTTGGCGACGCAGGGGACGAAGAGCGTGATCGTCACCATGGAGACCACGAGCTGCACGCTGTCCATCTGCCCGTCGCGGGCCATGTCGTAGAGGCCGGCGGCGCCGTAGTCCCGCCGCAGGAAGCCGATGAGGAAGGCCTCGGCAGCGCGTTCGGGGAGTCCCAGGATGCCAACGACGAGAGGCGCCGAGAGCCGCTCGATGACTTGGAGAGCGTGCATCGCCTGGAGGACGAAGAGCAGCAGCGTTCCGAACAGGAAGAGCGGCACCGCCTCGCGCAGATACCACTCGATGCGCGCCATGGTCTTCACCCCGAGGTTGGAGAGCTGAGGCCGGCGGATTGGCGGCAGCTCCAGGACGAAATCGGAAGCGCGCCCGGGCACGACGCGGGCGGCGGTCCAGCCGACCAGGAAGAGGACGAGCAGCGTGCACCCGGCCCATACCAGCGTCGCCGCGAGGGAGAGCGAGCGCATCATCCCCAGGATGACGCCGAGCTGGGCGGAGCAGGGCACCGCGAGCGCCAGGAGCAGAGTGACCAGGATGCGCTCCTTGCGCGTCTCCAGGATGCGCGTCGTCAGCGTCGCCATGGTGTCGCAGCCGAGTCCGAGGACCATGGGCAGCACCGCTTTGCCGTTCAGTCCCATCGAACGGAACAGGCGATTCACCATCACCGCGAGCCGCGGCAAATACCCCGAATCCTCCAGGATCCCGAAGGCCAGGAAGAAGGTGCTGACGATGGGCAGGATGAGGGCGATGGAATAGGAGAGGGCCATGGTGATCTGCCCGTAGGGCCCGACGAGGAGATCGTGGAAGAAGCGGAGCACCTCTTGACCGGAGCCGAGGACACCGTGGGTGTACTGCGGCAGGAGTACGCCTTGCGCCAGGGCGTGGGTGTGCGGGAAGGGAAAGACGAAGTCGGCGGCCCGCATCGCCCAAGGCGAGAGCACGTTGCCGAAGAGCTTCGTCTCCAGGAGATCCACCAGTGTACCGGCACCGAAGACGCCGACGAATTGGTACATGCCCCACAGCACCACGAGGAGCACGGGGATGCCCCAAACGGGATGCATGCTCCAGCTGCCGAGCGTGTCGAGGAGCGAGCCGACGCGCCGGCTCGGGCGCCGTTCCACCTGGCGCAGCACGGCGTCGATCGCCAGCAGGCGGTGGCGGTGGATCACGGTGCTCAAGGGCTCGCGCAACAGCGCCTGCGTCCTGGTGCGGATGCCGTCCAGGACTTGCAGGTCGGCGGCACTCGTGTGTGATTCCAGCCAGGGGAGGAGCGTGGTGTCGCCGGCGAGCAGCGTGAGGGCGAGGCCGCGCCGCTGCAAATGCGTCTGTGGCAGGTGCCCTTCCATCTCCTGGATCGCGGCCTCGATGCTTTCGGGATAACGCACCTGGAAGGTGGAGCGGCGCTGTTCGAGGAGAGCGTCGCGCAGCTCGTCGAGTCCCTTGCGGCGCACCGCCACCGTGGCCAGGACGCGGACGCCGAGCAACGCCTCGAGTCCGGCGCGATCGAGGTGCAAACCTTGATCGCCGGCCTCGTCCATCATGTTCAGGTCGAGGGCGAAGGGCAGGCCGAGCTCGGCGATCTGCACGCTCAGGATGAGGGCGCGGCGCAGGTTCTTGGCGTCCGCCACCTGCACCAGCGCGCCAGGCTCTTGGCGCAGGAGAATGTCGCGGGTGACTTCCTCGTCCTCCGAGGTCGGCACCAGGCTGTTGACGCCGGGGGTGTCGAGGACCTCGAGCTGGTGCCCGTCGAGACGCATGGAACCGCGCGTCACCGTCACCGTCGTCCCGGGATAATTGGACACCGTGACGTAGCGCCGGGTGAGGGCGCCGAAGAGCACGCTTTTCCCCACGTTGGGGTTCCCCACCAGGACGACCCGGGGGTGGAAGGCGAGCGACGACTGTTTCTCGACCGCTGTGCTCACGAATGCTCCGCCTGGCAGTCTTTGCAGAGGCCGAAGATCTGGTGCACGTGTCCGTGGGCACGGAAGCCGTGCTGCTCGCAGATCTCTTCCTGCAGCGCCTCGATCTGCTCGCTCACGAATTCGATCACCTGGCCGCAGCGCTCGCACACCATGTGATCGTGATGGGCCCGGTTGAAGTTGCTCTCGAAGCGGGCGTGTCCTTCTTGGAAGTGATGGCGCTTGACGAGCCCGGCTTCCGCCAGATGGTCCAGAGTGCGGTAGAGAGTGGCGCGGCTCACCGGACGGTTGGAGCGCCGCAGCGCCTCCAGGAGCTCTTCGGCGTCGAAATGACCGGATTGCGTCATGGCGCCGTGCAGCACTGTGAGGCGTTCCGGCGTTATGCGCAGGTTGCGCGATTTCAGGTGTTCGCGCAGTCGTTCCTCGGGGCTGCGCTCCGCGCCGCTGTTGTCGTCGCCGTGCGCTATGGGAGTCAAGCCGCCACCTCTGCGATTGAGACTCAGTCTCAAGAGTACCTTACGATGCTGGGCCGGCAACGTCAAGGGGTGTCGACCCGGGACTTTCTGGAGGGCCTCTCGGTTAGAACCCAGGGGGGTGGGGACGCCTCGTTTCGGGGGTGTGGAGCGATGCCCCCAGTCGGTGAAAGTAACATTGGCAGTCGGCGAGGGTGCCTAGAGACATGACCCGGAAGTTCTGGAAGCATGACCCGGCCGTTCTTGGCTTGATCCACCGCGCGAACGGGGCATAGAGTTTGCGCGGAGGCAGGAAGATGACTGGTTCCACACCACTCCGGGCAACCTTCCAGCGCCTGCGGAAGGCTGCTCCCTATGTCCTGGCTCTGGCTCTCCTCGCCGGGTTGGCCGTGCGTGTGGTCACACCGCACAGCCATGACGCCGGCCTGGCCCATGACTTCGCCTGTGTCGCCTGCCGCGTTCTCGTCACCGTGCTCGACCTGCCGGCGGCCTCCAGCGCGCTTCTCGGCAGCGTTCCTGAGATCCCCGAGATCCAAGGGCTCGAGCCCCTGATCTGCACCCTCGAGACCCGAGTTCCCAGCCCTCAGAGCCGCCGCGGTCCTCCCTCCGCCTGAAACTCCTGCGAAGCCGTTCCCGAGCGGCGGGCGTCATTTCGCCCGTCGCCAAGGGTCTTTCTCGGTGGCACCCCCTGGTGCGACACCGAAGGCTCGAGTTTCACGGAGGGTCGCGGATGTCCCGTCGGATCTTGTCTCTGGCGTGCGCCGGGCTCTGCGCCATGCTCCCTGAGCTGGCGCGAGCAGGCGTCACCAACCCCGATATCTCGGTCGTCGGACAACCCTTCTTCGCTGTCACCGACGACCCGAACAATCTCGACCGGAACCGTCTGGTACCGGACCTCGGCGAGGTCGAGCTCGTTTTCGAGGCGTACTTGAATCCCTATGCCCGCGGCTATCTCCGGCCCACGATCGGCGAGGAGGGGTTGGAGGTCGAGGAGGGTTATTTCCATCTCCTCCGCGGTCTGCCCCTCGGATTCTCGCTCCGGGGCGGGCAGTATCGCGTCGGCTTCGGACGTCTCAATCAGATGCACCCGCACATGCTGCCTTTCGCCGAGCGCTTCGGCGTCATGGCGGCCTACCTTCCCGGCGAGGAAGCGGTGATCGAGATCGGCGCGTCCGTTTCGAACCGCATCCCGATCCACGGGGATTTCTCCGTCGACCTGGCCGCAGACTGGTTGCGAGGCGACTCCTTCCGGATCCAGCGCGAGCCGAGCACGGATCCCGCCGATCCGCTCAACACCGGCGGCGACGACCACGCCGGCGAGCACCGGCCCGCCTACAACGGCCGTCTCACGGGATTCGCCATGCTGGGCGAGCAGTCGGCGTTGGAATTCGGACTCTCCGGCCTGGGGGGAACGAACAACGTGGCGGCGGGCACGACCACGCAAGTCTACGGCGCCGACCTGAAGGCGAAGCTCTGGACCTCGCCGCGGGCGTATCTGGTGCTGCAGGCGGAGGGGCTCGTGCTCGAACGCGAGGACGCCGCCTGGGACTCTGCGTCCGCCGGCTACACCAGCACACGGGTGCGGCCGGTGGGCGGCTCCATGTACGCCAACTACAACTTCGCGCTGCGCTACAACGTCGGCGCTTCCTATGAGCAGTACCAAGAACCGGAGCCCGACAAGCCCTGGAGCCAGAGCGTCGGCGCCTTCGCCGGCTATTCGCTGCTCGAGGAAACCACGGTGTTCGCCGCCGACTGGCGCCGTTTCATTCCCGAGACGGGAGACGCGGTTGACACCTTCACGTTGCGGGTCATCTTCTCGATGGGTCCGCACAAGGCCCATCAGTTCTAGTCATGAGGAGAACGATCATGAGCTTGAATCACTCCAGGCGCCGCGGGAACCCCGAGGGGAACCGCTGTAGCCACTCTTGGCACCTCGGATTCGTCCTCATCGTCGGAGTGCTGGTGTGCTTCGCCGCCGGCCCGGCGGCTGCGAAGGTTCTCGTCGCGGCCTCGACCACCGATCTCGCCTCCATCGCCTCCAGCGTGGGCGGGGATCTGGTCGAGGTCGTTGCGATAGGACGCCCGAACGCGGACCCGCACCGCGTCGAGGTTCTGCCTTCTTATATGGTGCGGGTGTCACGGGCGCGCATCTATCTCAAGGTGGGGCTGTGGCTGGATCAGTGGGCGGACCAGATCATCGACGGCTCGCACAACAATGACCTGGTCATCGTGGATTGTTCCCGCGGTATTCCTGTCCTGGAAAAACCCACCGGCAAGGTGGACGCCTCGATGGGCGACGTGCACCCCGACGGCAACCCGCACTACTGGCTCGACCCGCGCAATGGGAGCATCGTGGCGCACACGATCGCCGAGGCATTGTCGCGTTTCGATCCGGCGCACGCCAGCGAGTACGCGGCAGGGAGTGAGCGCTTCGCCAAGGAAATGGAAGCGTTAGTGCAGCATGGCGAGCGGGCCCTGGCGGGGATCCCGAGCCGCGACATCATCACCTTCCATCGTTCCTGGAGCTACTTCGCCAATACCTTCGGCCTGAATGTGGTGTCGACGATGGAGCCCATCCCGGGCATCCCACCGACCGGAAAGCACTTGCAGGACCTGGTCAGCGTCATCAAGGAGCGCAAGGTGACGGTGGCGCTGCAGGAGCCGTACTTCTCCGAGGACGCCGGCAAGTTCCTGGCCCGTGAGACAGGAATTCGCATCGTCAGGATCGCCGCCGCCTGCGACGACACCGCCGCCGGCAGCTACGCCTCGCATTTCGAGGCGCTCTTCGCCCTTCTGTCGGGCAACGCCGCGGCGGGGCAGCCATGAGTCGTTGAAGAAAGGTGGGACGATGGAAGCGCTCGGCATGCCGTTCTTCCGTACTGCGCTTTTCGCCATCCTGGTCCTCGGGGGCATCCATGCCTATCTGGGGTTCCACGTCGTGCGGCGAGGGGTCATCTTCGTGGATCTGGCGCTGGCGCAGATGGCGGCGCTCGGTGTGGCCTTGGCAGTCGCCGTCGAGCACCACGAGGATCCGGTGGCGGCCTACTCGCTCCCGCTGGCCATGACGCTGGTCGGGGCGGCGTGTTTCGCGTGGCTGCGCAGCCAGGAACGGCGCGTCCCTCTGGAGGCGTTCATCGGCATCGTCTTCGCCACCGCTCAGGCCGCGGTGTTCCTGGTCCTAGAGAAGAGCCCATCGGGGCCGGAGCACCTGAAGGAAACCCTCGTCGGCACGCTCTACACCGTGGATCCGCGGCACCTGCTGCAAACGGCCATGTTGTACGCGGTGATCGGTGGCGCGCACCTCCTCCTGCGCCGGCCGTTCTTCGAGATCACCAACGATCCCGAAGGCGCACGTGTCCGCGGCCGCCGGTTGTTCCTCTGGGACTTCGTCTTCTATGCTCTCTTTGGCGTCGTGGTCACGTCCTCGGTGCGGATTGCAGGCGTGCTGCTGGTCTTCGGACTCCTGGTCATTCCGGCGGTGGCCGGTTTGTTGACCACAGGACGCACGCTCCCGGCACTCGCCATGGGCTGGAGCTTCGCGTTCGTTGCCAGCTTCGCCGGTCTCCTGGCCTCCCTGCGCTGGGACATGCCGGCAGCGCCGAGCATCCTCATCTCGCTCACGTTGTTCCTGGGTCTCCATGGCATCGTGCTCCGACTGCGAAGGGGTTGAGGGCGCAGCGCTTGTGAGGGGCACCGAAAGTGGCGGAAGAAGACCTGGACACATTACGAGAGCGCATTCGGGAGCTCGATCTGCATCTCGTGGCGCTGGTGGCGGAGCGCGTGGGGTTGGCCAGGCAGGTGGGGGAGCTCAAGCGCCTGCAGAAGCGTGCGACGGTGGACTACGCGCAAGAGAGAGTGGTGCTGGAGCGCGCCCGTGCCGCTGCCGCCCAGCGTGGGCTCGATCCGGCGGTGGCGGAGGATCTCCTGGCGGGGCTCATCCGCGCCTCGGTGACCGCGCAGGATGCGGACAGTTTGCGCCTTGCCGCCGTGGGCGCGGGCAAGAGCGCCGTGGTGGTCGGCGGTGCCGGCCGCATGGGCCGCTGGTTCGCCCGCTTCCTCTCGGCGCAGGGCTACACCACCGGTTCCCTCGATCCGGCGGCGGCGCCGGAAGAAAACGACTGGGCCCATCAGGCATTGCCCGCAGCGGAGCTCGTCGTTTGTTCCACGCCACCGGCAGCCACCGCGGCGCTGTACGCCGATTGGGTCAGGAAGCCGCCCGCCGGAGTGGTGGTCGACATCGCCAGCATCAAGACACCGCTCCTCGAGCCGATCCGCGCTCTCCAGCGGGCCGGCGGCCGCGTCGCCTCGATCCATCCGATGTTCGGACCCAGCATCTTCCTGCTGCGCGATGCCGACCTGGTGATCTGCGACACCGGCGATCGTGAAGCGGCGGCGGCGGTGGAGCGACTCTTCCAGCCCACCACGGCCCACCTCGTGCACCTGCCGCTCGCCGACCACGACCGCGTCATGGCAGATCTCTTGAGCCTCGCACATGCCACAGCCATCGCCTTCGCCCTCACCTTGCCGGAAACCGAGCATCCGGTGCGCAGCACGACCTTCCAAGCTCTCGAGTCGCTCGCGGCCGCCGTCGTGCGCGAGAGCCCGGATGTCTACTACGAGATCCAAACGATGAATCCGCACTCGGCGGAGGCGCTCGAACGGCTGCGGTCGGCGCTGGATCGCATCGTCGGCGCGGTGGCAGCTCGCGACGCGGGCGGCTTCCGTGCTCTGCTCGAGGAAGGGCAGCGGCGGACGGTGGTGGAGCGACCCTCGCGGCCGGCTGCAACCTAGAAGCCCCCACCGGCGTCTTCACAGAGGTAGGAGGCCAGGAGAGGGCCGCCTTCCTCCTGAGGCCTCTGAATGCCGCAGGATTCCGCGGCACCGGTCCGGCGAGTATCATGGAGGACGCCCCGCCGGCCTTGGCAGCCACTTGTGTGGGGCTCCGGAAGAATCGGGCCCGGCCGCTTGTTGGGGAAAGAGGGGGAGGACACCATGCGGTCCCGGCGGACAGGGCTGTCACGGGGATCCCGACTCTGGGCTGCCCTCGCCGTCGCGGCAGCCACTCTCCTCGTTGCGGCAGAAGCTCTCCTCCTCGCGGCTCCGGTCCGAGCCGCCGACAGCCCCGAAACGCCCTGCGCTGCCTGCCGGTTGTGGGACACTGCCATGGCGGGTGTGCCGGTGGACGCGGTGACCTTCGAAGCCGAGGAGATCCCCGACGGCGTGCTCCTGCGCGCCACTTCTCTCGATCCCCAGGTCCAGACCACGCTCTGGAACGCTTGCACGCAGCGTCAGCATTTGCTCGAGATGCTGCAGCGGCGCGAAGCTGTTCCGCTCTGTGCTCCGTGCCAGGCCAATCTGGACGCCTTCGCCTCCTTGCGGATCGACGCCCTGCGTCTCCCTGACGGCGTGTTGCTGCTGTACACCTCGACGGACCCCGAGGTCGTGCACCGGCTGCAAAGCATGGTGAGCGCCGCCAAACTGACCCTATAGGGAGTCCGCGAGCGCGACGCCCCCTCGCCTTTTCGCTTTGCTCGTCCCGGGCTACACTCGTACGCAATCACGGCACGGGTGGTGCGCATGGCTGTCTTCCGCTTCACACGCAAACGCACTCTGGTCCTGGCGGCGCTCGGGATCCTGCTCCCCACCGCGTTCCTCGCCTTCCTCAGCATCCGCCTGCAGCGGGAGATGTTCGGCTTCCAGAACCACATCCTCGAAGAGACGGCGCACTTCACCGCCGATCACGCCGTTTCCCAGGTGCAGGACCGGATTCGCGCCAAGGAGCGCGAAATCCACATGCACTTCCGCATGGTCGCGTTGCTGCAGCGTTTCGATCCCGCCACCGAGCTCGCACGGGTCGAGGCGACCTATCCCTACGTCGACCGCGCCTTTCTCCTGCGCCCTGACCGCAGCGTGGCCTTCTCGCAGCGAAGCGATGGGGATTCGCTGCGCGACCGCGCCGCCCGCATTCTCGACGAGGTTCTCGACTCGGACACCTTCGAACACCTGCTCGGCTCCACGGAGGCGCATTTCTTCCGCGGCCAGGAGGGCGGCGAGCCCTTCCACTTGACGGCGTTCGGTCTCTTCGATGCCAAGGGGCAGGCGTACGGCGTCGCCGGATTCTTCCTGCACTTGCCCTATGTCCGCGAGCGCTTCCTGGCCCATGTGCTCGAGGAGGCCATCGAGTCGGCGACGGAACGCTTCTCGCCGCGCTTCGGCCAAGACCTCGCCTTCGCCGTCTACGATCAGAGCGGCAGGCTCGTCTACCCGAGCGCCAGCGGTGACAAGCAACTCGGCGACCAGCCCGGGGAGTCGCTCGCCGAGGCCGAGCTCTGGGACGTGCTCCCGGGATGGACGGTGCGCCTGCACTACGCCAGCCCGAAGGGACCCAAGTACCAGCGCGACATCTGGCTGTCGAACACGCTGCTGCTCGCCGTCATGGGGGTCATCGCCATCGGCGGCATCCTGGTTTCCATGCGCTTCTTGCTCCGGCAGATGGAGCTCGCCCATCTCAAGTCGCACTTCGTCTCCAACATCACACACGAGCTGAAAACGCCGCTGGCGGCGATCCGCCTGTACACGGAGACACTGAAGGAAGGCCGTTTCCACGACGAACAGCAGGAGAAGAAATTCCTCGGCATCATCCACAAGGAAACGGTGCGGCTCACGCATCTGATCAACAATATTCTGGATTTCGCCCGCATCGAGCAGGGGAAGAAGCGCTACCATTTCGAGCCAGCGTCGGTGGGCGAGGTCGTGCGGGGCGTGCTGGATGCGTACGCATACCAGTTGCGGTCGAAGGGGTTCGAAGTGCAGCTGGAGGTGCAGCCCGATCTGCCGCCGGTGTGGCTGGATCGCGATGCCCTGAGTCAGGCGGTGCTCAACCTGCTCGACAACGCCATGAAATACTCGGCGATGAACAAGGGAATCGATGTGCACGTCCTGCGGGCGAACGGTAGCGGCGGGGAGAGCCACCGGGCCCGTCCCGGTGGAACCGCCGCGAGCGAGCCGGGTGGCGAGGATGGCGCCGTCCAGATCGTGGTGAGCGATCATGGCATCGGCATCGCGCCGCGTGAGCAATCTCGCGTCTTCGATGCTTTCTACCGCATCGAGAAAGGTCTCGAGCACGACGTGAAGGGCTCGGGCCTCGGTCTCGCGGTGGTGAAGCACGTCGTCGAAGCTCATGGGGGCACGGTGCGGCTGGAAAGCCGGCAAGGCGAGGGCAGCACTTTCACCCTGCGGCTCCCGGTGAACGGTGCTTCGCAGCGAGCAGCACAAGAGGCTCGGGATCACCAGGAGAGCAAGACATGAGCGCGACGAAACCGCTCATCCTGATCGTGGAGGACGAGGAGGACATGCTCCTCGGCCTGCAGCACAATTTGGAGTACGAGAGCTACCGGACGCTGACGGCTAGGAACGGCCGCGACGGCCTCGAGAAAGCGCTCACCGGCACCGCCGACCTGATCCTCCTCGACGTCATGCTGCCGGAGCTCAGCGGTTTCGACCTGCTGCGCGAGCTGCGCCGCCGCAAGGTCCGGACGCCGGTCATCTTGCTCACCTCCAAGAGCCTGGAGGCCGACAAGCTGAGCGGCTTCGCCCTGGGTGCCGACGACTACGTCACCAAGCCGTTCAGCATCCAAGAGCTCCTCGCCCGGGTGCGGGCGGTGCTGCAGCGCGCCCGGGCGCGGCCGGAGCCGGAGTCGATGTTCCACTTTGGCGACGTCGAAGTGGACTTCGTGGAACGGCGCCTGCGGCGCCACGGCGAGCCGGTGGCGCTGGCTCTCAAGGAGTTCGAGATCCTGCATCTACTGGTGCGCTATCAGGGGGAGCTGGTGACGCGGGAGCAGATGCTGCAGGAAGTCTGGGGATACGAGGACGGCAATCTGCCCGAAACGCGCACCGTGGACAACCATGTCGCCAAGCTCCGCACCAAGCTCGGCGCGGATTGCATCGAGACCGTTCCCAAGCTCGGGTATCGGTTTTTGGGCAAGGGCAAGGATCGCTCGCGTCCCAGGCCCTCCTTGGAAAGCCCACGGGAGGAAGCATGACGGCGGCGGCGCACCCGGGCCTCCAGGCCCAGTACGAAGCGCTGCGCCGGCACGCCGGCCTCCTCGATCTCACGGCGCGCGGCAAGCTGCGCCTGGGCGGCGCCGACCGCGGTCGCTTCCTCAACGATCTCTTGACGAACGACATCCTAGTACTGCGGCCGGGCCAAGGCTGCAACGCTCTCAAGGTGACGCTGCAGGGGAAGATGGAGGCGGCGCTCCGGATCCTCTGCTTCGAGGACGAGCTCTGGTGCGATCTGGACGCAGAGCCTCTGGCGGCGCTGCTCCGGACGCTGCGCATGCGCATCCTCCGCGCTGCGGTCACGGTGGAGGACACGAGCGCAGCCTGGGCGCTCTTCTCCTTGCAAGGGCCCGAGGCGGTGGCGGTGCTCGAGAAGTTGGGCGTGAGCGCTGGCGGGCTCGGCGAGTTGCATCGCCACGCCGGAACCGTGCTCGCCGGCATCGAAGTGCATCTCGTGCGCAGCGATCACACCGGCGAGGGTGGCTACGATGTCTGGGTGCCGGAGGCCGCCGCGGGCAGCTTGCGCGCCGCGTTGCTCGAAGCGGGGGCCGTGCCCGTGGGCCCGGAAGCGCTCGAGGTCCGCCGCATCGAGGCGGGCATCCCCCGGCAGGGGGTCGAGATCACCACGGAGCGTTTCCCCCAGGAAGCGGGGCTCGAGGCCGGCTGGATCAGCTACACCAAGGGCTGCTTCTTTGGCCAGGAGACGATCGCACGGCTGCATCACCTCGGGCACGTGAACCGCCACCTGTGCGGCGTCTGCCTCGATGCCGACTCGGCGCGATCGTTCGGTGACGCACAGCTCCTGGATGCAGCGAACGCCGGCGAAGCGTTGCCACGGCCGGGGTCAGTTGTCGTGGTCGACGGCAAGGAGGTGGGTATGGTGACGAGCGCGGTGCGCTCCCTCGGTCTCGGAGTTCCGGTTGCCCTCGCCTACGTCCGTCGCGACTTCGCCCAGCCCGACACCGCGGTCCGCATCCAGGTCGGGGCCGCGTCCCTTCCCGGACGCATCGTGACGCTGCCGTTCCTTTGAATGCCAAGTGTGCCCAGCTCAAAGCAAGGTCGAGAGGCGTGTGTAGCCCGCGCGACTCACGGGGAGTTTCGTGCCGTCTTGCAGGATGGCGACGCGGCTGTCCTTGGCGTAGGGCTCGACGCGGGACAAGCGCTCGATGTGGAGCAGGTAGGAGCGGTGGATGCGGACGAAGCGCTTTGCATCGAGCTGCGTCTCCAGATTCGCCAGCGTTTCGTGTTTCATGTACTTCTTGCCGCCGCTGTGGAAGAGGACATAGTCGTCCTGAGCTTCGACGTAATCGATGTGCTCGACGCTGAGGATATGCACCCGCGCGCCGTCGCGGATGAGGATGCGCTCCAGGGGTCCTTGGGGGCGCGCCGCAGCCGCGAGGGCGGCGACCGGCAAACGTTCCTGCGCCTGGAGGCGCCGGCGTGCCTCTATGAGCGCCGCCGCCAAGCGCTCCTCGCCGAACGGCTTCAAGAGGTAGTCGACGGCGTGGACCTCGAAAGCGCGCAAGGCGTACTGATCGTAAGCGGTGACGAAGACGACGGCTACGTCACGGTCCAGGAGCTCGAGCACCTCGAAGCCGTTCAGCTTCGGCATCTGGATGTCCAGGAAGACGAGGTCCGGCTGCAGCTCGCTCACCGCCTTCACCGCCTCGAAGCCGTTGGCACACTCGCCGGCGACTTCGATGTCCGCGTGCGTGGCGAGCAGCTCGCGCAGCACGGTCCGCGCCAGCTCCTCGTCGTCCACCAGGAGGGCGCGCAGGCGGGTGCGTGTCTCGCTCACAACTCCACCCCGGGTGTGAGGGTCGCGGGATCCAGTTCCAAGGGTAGCGTGATCTCGGTACGGAAGCACTCGGCGTTCTCGCTGGTGCTGAGCGTGGCACGTCCGCCGTAGGAAAGACGCAGGCGCTTGCGCACGTTCTCGATTCCCGTGCCCGAGCCGGCACGGCGCGGAGTCTCGGGGTCGATGGAGTTCTCCACTGCCAGGATCAGTGCGGCGCCGTTTCGGCGCACCTCGAGGCGCACGAAGCCACCGTTCACGAGATTCGCGATGCCATGGGTGATGCTGTTCTCCACCAGCGGCTGCAGGAGTAGGCTGGGTACGGCCAGGGCCTCGAGACCGGGCTCGATGCGGAACTCCGGGCGCAAGCGCTCGCCGAAGCGCAACGCTTCTACTCCTAGGTATTCCCGCACCAACGCCAGCTCCTGCTCGAGCGGGATCGTCGCCTGGGCTCCCACCTGCAGGCTCGTGCGCAGGAGGTCCGAGAGCAGCACGCACATTTGCCGCGCTTTCTTCGGATCCACCGAGACGAGGGCGTTGATCGAATTCAGGCTGTTGAAGAGGAAGTGCGGATCGAGCTGCGCGCGCAGCGCGCGCAGCTCCGCATCCCGGGCCAGTACTTGCAGCTCGAGGCCGGTGCGTTCGGCGCGGCGGGAGGCTTCGAAGGCCAGAAGAATGTAGTGCACCGCGGCGGCGAAGAGGAAAACGAGCACGCCGGCGAAAAAGAGCAGCGGGTTGCGCATCTCGATCCGGCTCACCGAATCGGCGAATGCGGGAGCGAGGACGGAAGCCCAGATGCGTCCGAGAAGTAGCCAGAGCGCGCTCGAGGCGGCGGCAGCGCCGACGTGCGCCACAGCGAGGCGTACGGCGTGTTCTCGCCGCAGTGGCAGCGCCCGGCACAGATACCAGGTGGCGAGGGACAAGGAGGCATGAATGAGGGCGAGCGGCAACGCGACGAGCAGCGCCTCGCCCCAAGAGATGCCGGCCTGCTGCACGAAGGCTGCGGCGAGGAGGCCACCGAGCGGCAGCCAGCCCCCCAGGTAGAGGGCGAGAAAACGTGGGTTGGCGAGGATCGGGCTCACTGGCGAGCCTCAGTTATTCACTTCGATGCCGCCCATGACGACGAGGCCGCGCAACACGAGGCGCTGCGTCGTGTTTCCGGTGGGGGGCTTCGTGTTGTCCTCGTAAGCGCCCATGAAGGGGTTCACCTGGCAGACCACGGTCCAGTCGGCGGGCACTTTGATGTCGATGCCGCCCCAGAAGGCGAAGACATCCAGCACGGCCTCGCCGTCCTTGATCTTGGCCTGGGTCAAGTCGGCATCGACGCCACCCATGATGGCGGTCAGCTCACCACCGCGGAAGTCCGGCGAGTTGCTCTTGCGATCGGCGCCGCTCCAGATGCAGAACGCCGTGATCGTCGACACCGTATCGCCCGGAGGGGCTGGGCGCTCGTGGCGCCTCCAAGTGCGCCAGAGCACCGAGGCGCCGGCGAGGATGAGAAGGAGCGGCCAGAAGTCCCAGAAGGCGAAGGGGATGGCGTTCAGGTTCCACGCCAGGATCCAGGCCCCCACCAGGATCCAGAGCGCCGCGCCGAGGCGGCCGGGCGTGGTGGAATGTTGACCCAGCTTGACCAAGCCGACGCCGATCAGCAACAAGGGCCAGAAGTCCGTGAAGCGATCAATGTCCACCCGTCCCAAGTTGTCGAGCATGTACAAGATGCCGACGACGATGATGAAGAGACCCAGGACGAATTGAGGTGTGAGCCAGCCACTACGAGTGGAGTTCATCGGGAGCCTCCCTCGCTGGGCGGAGCGGTGCTGCCGCGCACCGCCTTCCACACCATCGACAAGCCGACCAGGACGACCAGGAGCGGCCAGGAATCATGATACGTGAGACCCCAGATTTCCCACTCGTTGACGAAGAGCCAGAGGCCGATGGCGATCAGCCAGAGTCCGCTACCGCGATTCGGGCTGTCGATCATCCGAACCACGCCGAAGATCACGATGAAGAGCGGCCATGCATCCCAGGTGAAGCGGAAGTCGACGAGCCGCAGGTTCGCCAGCAAGAAGAGCACACCCAGCAACATCAGGGCGACACCCGTGGCCAGGCCACGCCGGCCGCGGTGACGGGGTTGCCCGCCCAGAACGGCGCCCGCCGTCAGTTGCACGTGTGGGTTAGACGTCTTCACCCCGACGAAATGGGGATTGTTCTCGTCACTCATGGCGTGACCCTCCTTCATTCACGACAGGGTGAGAACCTGGACCGCGATCCGGACCATTGCGGCGAAGAGCGCGCCCGCGACCCCGAGCACGTCGTGCAGCAAGCCCGAGTGTGCGGCGGCGAAGAAGAGAACCACGCCGCAGAGGCTGGCTCCCGCGATCAGCG
>DASRJW010000115.1 GCA_035649275.1 Candidatus Krumholzibacteriia bacterium | reverse complement strand
ATGACGGCCGCCACGAGGGTCGACACCGAGCTGAAGCGCGAGCGCGTGGTGGAGGTTCCCACCCCCTCGACGCTGACCGAGTTCCACTCGTAGGCGACGGCGCTGGCGTTGAAGCCGCTCTTTTCCGCCAGTGCCATCCCCGCCGGGTTGTACCAGGCAGCGGAGGCACCTTCGGCGCGGGCGAGGTACGCCCCGGCTTCGAGAGCCTCGGTCTGGCCGATCGGCAAACGGTCGTAGTTGGGAAGGATGCTCGTCGGCGGCAGGGTGATGCCGACCTGCTGCGCCGCGGCGCCGGAGCCGAGAAGGAACAGGACCCAAGCGAGAACGCACGGGAGGCGGAGCGCGGAGAAAACCTGGCATTTCATGGGGCGCATCCTACCCCGCCGGCGCGGCAAAATTCCAGGGGGTTCGCGGCGCCTTCCTCGAGTTCCCCTGCTCCCGCCGGTGGTCGGCAATCCTAGCGTGCGGCGCGCAATCATGAGCCCTTCCGTGCTTCAGCCTCAGGCCTTCGACTTGAAATCCTTCCCGACCCAGTTGCGAGCCAGGACCAAGAACAGCGTGGAGCTGATGGCGATGCAGCCGTAGATCAACCACAGGGTCCGGGTGTTCTGCGGCAAGCCGGTGGCAGGATCGGGGCAATAGCGCTGCAGGAACCAGCCGGAATAGAACGGCACCAGCATCTTGGTGAGGAACCAGGGGAACTGGGCCACGCCCATGTAAGCACCGGTGCGGCCTGGCGGGGCGATCTCGGCGGCGTATTGCAAGAAGCGCGGTTGCCAGATGGCTTCGCCGATGGTCATGACGACGATGTAGGCGAAGAGCGCCCACACCGTCGGGCCCAAGGCGAGAAAGAAGGTCGGCACCGCCATGATCGCCGTGCCGACGATCATCATGGGGTAGACCTTCGTTTGCCTCGTCATCGCCGCCACCAGCGGACAGAGAACGAAGATGAGCAGAGAGTTGAGATTGGTCGCGGTTTCGAACTTCTCTCCCACCCAGGAACCGGCGTAGGCGCGGCTCACGTATTGTGGCAGCGTGAGCCAGTTGTGGGCGAAGAGCGTCTGCACCGGGATGAGGCAGAAGATGAAAAAGGAGAATTTGGCATCCGCCAACGGGTGTTGCCGGAGCCAGAGCCAGGCGCGTGCCGCTGCCGTGGGCCGTGACCATCCGGCACCGGCAGGAGTCGGGGCGCTGGCGGGCGTCGATGCCGTCGCCGCTGGCCTCGATGGGTTTGCGGTGACAGGGCCCTCGGGAGTCGCAGTCACGGCGCTGGCGTCCGCCACGCCGCGCGCCACCGCGTTGCGGGTGAGAACGAGCAGGAGGAGGACGAGACCGAGGCCAGTCGAGGCGGTGTAAAACCAGTAGGCGCCCTGGATGCCGGAGCGTTCGCGGATGGCGGACATGAAGGTCGGCAGCCAGCCACCCAGGTTCATCACCGCGTAGAGCATGGCATAGGCCATGTTGGCGGTGGCGGGCGTGGTGAACTGCCGCGCCGCGGCGTAGGCGGCAGGCTGGTAGATGCCGTAACCGAGGACCACGAGCAGGATGGCGACGAGCGAGAGGCCGTTCAACGGCGAGAGAATGGCGCCGCCGCGCAGGCCGGAGCTCGGCGCGGCGGCGAGGACGATGCGCCCGGCGAGCATGAGGAGCAGGGAAACGATGAGCGCCCGCCGCACGCCCCAGCGGTCGGCCCGGCCGCCGAAGAAGAACATCGAGATGGTGATCCCCGAGGTCAGGGCGCCCACCATCCAGCCGGCGCGCTGGTCGTCCAGGCCGACGTACTCGTTGAAGTACATCGCCAGGTAGATGACCATGCCGAAGTAGACGAAGCCCTCGACGAGGTAGTTGAGGTTCACACCCCAGAGGGCGCGCGGGGCCCGCACCAGATCGACGAAGGGCTGGACGATCTCGCGCAGAGGCTGCGGCCTCTCCGTCACGTCTTCTCGCCTCGCACGAAGCGATGAGCCTCTCTCGCGAGCTCGATCCAGGGCGGCTTCGCTCCGGTGAGGACGACCCACTCCTTCATGAGACGCCCGTCACCCCGAGGGTCGAACCGCTCTCCCACTCCGGCGCGCACGAGCTCCTCAACCCGGTCTTTGGATAGCTTGGCGACGAACCGCCCCTTCACCATCATCGCGAAGATCTTGCCGTTTACCTTGAGCCCCACCGAGGCCATCATCTTGCCGGTGGTGACCTGACGATCGCGGGCGAAGGCCTCGACGACGCGCGCGAAGGCCGGGTCCATCGCCTCGCTTTTCGCGCTCTTGCTCTTCGGAGATTTCGCTCTCACTTCTTCTGTCCCAGTCCAGCGGAGCCGTCACATCGGTTCGAGCACTTCAAACAATCACCGTGCTCGGTTTTTGCTAACCCTGCTTCCCTTCACCTGGGCTCGCTTCGAGTTGACGTACAGGAAGATGCAGAGCGCCGTGAACATGACGATGCTGATGATCTGGCCGAGGTGATCGTGATGTTCGTCCATGGCCAGATCGATGAAGCGCTTCCAGTTGGCGAGCACGAGCAGGGCGCCGATGACCCCCATGATCGAGCCGCCGGCGATGAAGCCGCTCGCGAGCAGTGTGCCGCGCCGCATGCGCTCCTCGGAGACCTGAGCATCCCGGCTGCTCTGGCCCACGAAGTGTGCGATCAGCCCGCCGATGAAGAGAGGCGTGTTGATCTGCACCGGCAGATAGGTGCCGATGGCGAAGGCGAGGGGTGGGATCTTCATCATCACCAGCAGCACGGAGAGAGCCAGGCCCACGCCGTACAAGAGCCAGGTCACCGGTCGGTTGTCGAAGATGCCCGAGAGGATGGTGGCGAAGAGATTGGCTTGCGGCGCCGGCACCACTTGGCTGTTCGTGAAGCCGGAGACGAAGCGCCCGGTGGCCGGATCGGTGGAACCGAAGGCCCGGTGGATGAGGAGCACCGTGAGCGCCACGCCCAGCGCCCCGACCAGGGTGCCGATGAGCTTGGAGATCTGCTGGTAGCGCGGCGTGGCCCCGAGCCAGAAGCCCACCTTGAGGTCGGTGACGAAGCCGCCGCTCATGGCGAGCGCCGAGCACACCACGCCACCCATGACGATGGCCGCGTACTTGCCGAAGTCGCCCTGCAGCCCCACTCCCACCAGCGCCGCCGAACCGATGATGAGGGTCACGAGCGTCATCCCCGAGATCGGGTTGTTGCCGGTCATGGCGGTAGCGAGGGCGGCCACGGTGGTGAACAGGAAGGAGAAGACGAAGGCGATGAGGAGACCGGTGAAAGCGATCTGCGGTGCCTTGGCGGCGGACGTCGGGTCCTGACGCAGGAGGACGAAGAAGAACACCAGCACCGCGACGAGGGTGAGCGCGATCGCACCGATCACCGTGCTCATCTTCATGTCCTGGTCAGTGCGTACCGTGGTCGCCAGGTGCGCTTTGGGGCGTGCGATCTGCTGGAAGCCGAGGGAAAAGGCCTTCACGATGGTGCGCAGGCTCCTGAGGATGCCGATGATGCCGGCGCCGGCCATGGCGCCGACGCCGATACGCTGGGCATAGAGCCGGAAGATGTTGTTGGCCGACATGTCCCCGATGTGCTCGGGGACATTGGGGAGCGGTGCGGGCGGGATGGCCAAGTCGCCGACGTGCTGGCCGAAGTGGTAGATGAGCGGCACCAGCACCAGGGTGGAGAAGAGACCGCCAGCGGCGATGATCGCCGAGAAGCGGAGCCCGGTGATGAAGCCGAGGCCCAGGATCAGGCTCACCCCATCCACCGCCAAGGTGGCCTTGGTGGTCTCCGCCAGCTTGCGCATGAACGGCAGGAACTGGAAGTTGATGAGCTCCGACCAGGCCCGGACCGTGGTGGCGAGGAAGTCGTAGACGCCGCCGACGACGGCGGCCATCACCAGGGTGCGCGCCTGTTCGCCGCCGGTCTCGCCGGTGACGAACACCTCGTTGATGGCGGTGGCTTCCGGGAAGGGGAGCTTGCCGTGCTGCTCGACCACGAAGTAGCGCCGCAAGGGGATGAGGAACATGAGGCCGAGCAACGACCCGAGCACGGCGACGATGAACATGGTGAGCAACATGGGGCCCGTGCCGGGAGCGACATCCATGATGTACAGCGCCGGCAGGGTGAAGATCGATCCCGCCACCACGAGACCCGAGGCGCCGCCGATGCTCTGCACGATGACGTTTTCCAGGATGGTGTTGCGGCGCGAGCGGAAGAGCCCGGCGAGGCCCACGGAAAGGATGCTGATCGGGATCGCCGCCTCGAACACCTGGGCGACCTTGAGACCCGAGTAGGTCGCGGCCACCGAGAAAACCAGGGTCATCACGATGCCGAGAAGCACGGCGCGGGTGGTGAACTGGGGAATGTTCTCGTTGGCTGCGATGTAGGGTTCGAAGGTTTCGCCGGGCTGCAGTTCGCGGTAGGCGGCGGGGGAGAGCTGGCGCTTGCGCTCACCCCGCGGCGGGCCTTTGGGGCTCGGGGTCATCGGGCCTTGCACCTCCGGGCTGGAGTTGCGGGGCATGGTACGGGAGCGCGACCTCGAGGGACAAGGTCGCGCTCTCGTCCATTCAACCCCGAAGCCCCGACTAGAGGAGGCGCCGTCCGCCTGGAGTCGTCGCCCGTCACGTGGCGTCGTCCGTCAGGGCGAGCGGCTCGGCTGCAGCTCCTGCCAGAGGAAGGTGTAGGCCAGGGCCCACATGTAGGCCGACTGCTTGTTGGTGGCCGCACCGCCGTGGCCGCCCTCGATGTTCTCGTAGTAGAGGACATCGTGGCCCTGGTCCTTCATCTTCGCCACCATCTTGCGGGCGTGGCCAGGGTGCACACGGTCGTCCCGCGTCGAGGTGGTGAAGAGCGTGCGCGGATACTTCACCTCTTTTTTAACGTTCTGGTACGGCGAGAAGGTGCGGATGAACTCCCATTCCGCCGGGACGCCAGGGTCGCCGTACTCGCCCATCCACGAGGCTCCGGCGAGCAGCTTGTGATAACGCTGCATGTCCAGGAGCGGCACCTGGCAGACGATGGCGCGGAAGAGATCGGGGTACTGCGTGAGCATGTTGCCCACCAGCAGGCCACCGTTCGAGCCACCGATGCAGGCGAGGTGTTCCGGACTGGTGACCTTGGTCGCGATGAGATCCTTGGCGACGGCCGCGAAGTCTTCGTAGCACCTGTGCCGGCCCGCCTTGACCGCGGCCTGATGCCACTTGGGGCCGAACTCACCGCCACCCCGGATGTTGGCGAGGGCGAAGACGCCGCCCTTCTCCAGCCAGGAGGAGCCGCGCGTGCCGCTGTACGTGGGCATCTCGGCGACCTCGAAGCCGCCGTAACCGTTGAGGAGCGTGGGGGCCGTGCCGTCGGCCCGTAGGTTCTTGGGCGCCACGAGGAAATAGGGAATGTGCGTGCCGTCGGCGGAAACCGCCTCGTGCTGGGTGACGACCAAGCCCTCGGCAACAAAGAACGCCGGCGTCTGCTTCAGCTTCTCTGGCGCACTCCCGCCGGCGGCGCCGTAGTAGTAACCGGTGGGGGAGACGAAGTCGGTGATGGTGAGGAAGAAGGCGTCGCTATCGTACGAGTCTTCGACGGTCTCTTTGATGCTGCCGAAATCCGGCAAACCAGGGATGGGCTTGCGCGACCACGTGTTGCCGTCGGGACGCAGCACGTAGAGTCGGTTCTTGACGTTGTCGAGCTCGTTCAAAAGGATGGTGTTGCGGGTGGTGGCGTAGCTCGCCAGCGATTTGCGCTCCGACGGCTCGAACAGCATCTGGAAGTCCCGCTTGCCGGCGAGGAAGTCCTCGAACCGCGTGGCCAGCAGGGCGCCGGCGGGCCAGGTCTTCCCGTTCACGGTCCAATCTTCACGGAGCGTGAGCAGCAGCCATTCCCGGTGCACCGTGGCGTCCGCATGGTCGGGCTTCTCGATCTTGAGCAGCTTGCCGTTGCGGCGCAGGTAGAGCTCATTGGTGTAGAAGGTGAGCCAGCGGTAGACGAAGTCCCGCTCGAACCCCGGAGTGTGGTCGCGGAGGGCACCGACGCCCACGTCCTCTTTCTGGCCCTCGTAGACGATCGGGGCCTTCTCGAGCGGGGTGCCGCGCTTCCACTCCTTGACGACCCGTGGATACCCGGACGTGGTCATCGTCGTCGAGTCGAAAGCGACGCCGACGTAGAGCGTTTCCCGGTCGAGCCAATTGCTGTCGCTCTTCGACTCGGGCAGCCGGAAGCCGTCCGGGATGAACTGCTTCGTCTTCAGATCGAACTCGCGCACCACGTCGGCGTCGGCGCCGCCGCGGGAGAGCGACACGAGCGCTCGGGTGTAGTCGGGCGGCAAGGGCTCTCCCTCGTGCCACACCCAGTTCTCGTTCTCCGCCTTCCCCAGCGCATCGAGGTCGATTACGGTCTCCCAGGCGGGCTCGGCCTTGCGGTACTCAGCCAGGGTGGTGCGCCGCCACACGCCACGCTCGTGCTGCTTGTCCTTCCAGAAGTTGTAGTAGTAGGCCCCGATCTTGTCCACGAAGGGGATCTTGGCGTCGGAATCGAGGATCTCCAGGATGCGGGCGTTCATTTTCTTGAACGCCTCCGAGTTCGCCAGCTCGCCGGTGCTCTCGGCGTTCCGCGCCTCGACCCAGGCCAGGGCCTTCTCCCCGGTGACGTCTTCGAGCCAGAGATAGGGATCCGCCGGCGTCGCGGCTTGCGCCATGGCGAGGCGCGGAGCGCAGAGTGCGGCGGCGACGAGCACGGCGCGCAGGCCCTGCAGGGCAGCGCGATGGGCAGGGGTAAGGGGACGCATGGGACCTCCTGGAGCTGGCGGACGACAGGTGCGGGCTGACCCATCGTAGATCCGGAGGACCGGGGACGTCCACGTGAAGCCACGGTCTGCGGGCCCGAGCAACGGCTGCGGAATCGGTGGGAACCCCGCCTCCAGGGCTCGATCCGAGCGCACAGCCCGAACACAACGAAGGGGGCCAGCCCTCTCGGGCTCCGCCGCTTGATCGCTTGCCCCTTCACCGGCAATCCCCGTTGCCGAGGAGGCATAGGGGAATTGCCGTCCAAGGACTCGATGAGAGCACAGGTCTCGTCGCACCGCCCGACTTGCGTGCGTTCGAACGGCCGCGCATCATGGCGGCTGGAGGTGGCCGTTGAGCCCCAGACGTCCGGGCAAGCACTCCATCGTCTTCGTCGCTGTCACCGTTCTCCTCGACACCATCGGTTTCGGTCTCATCGTACCGGTTCTGCCATCGCTGCTCGTGCAGTTGACCGGCGAGAGCGTCAATCGTGCCGCGATTTACGGTGGCTACCTGGCGTTCACGTACGCCGCGATCCAGTTCATCTGCGCCCCGGTGCTCGGTAGTCTTTCGGACCGTTTCGGGCGCCGCCCCGTCTTGCTGAGCGCAGTCGGCGCCCTTGGGATCGACTACATCGTGATGGGCCTCGCGCCGACGTTCGGCTGGCTGTTCCTCGGACGCGCCATCGCGGGGATCGCAGGTGCGTCTTTCACACCCGCGTACGCTTACGTGGCGGACATCAGCCCGCGCGAGAGACGCGCCCAGAGCTTCGGCATAGTGAGCGCGTCGTTCGGGATCGGCTTCATCCTCGGCCCGGCGCTCGGGGGGCTCCTGGGTGGCCTCGGCACGCGGGCTCCCTTCTTCGCCGCCGCGGCGCTCTCGCTCCTCAACTTCCTGTACGGCTGGTTCGTTCTTCCGGAATCCTTGGCGCCCGAAAGGCGCCGCCGCTTCGATTGGAAGCGCGCCAATCCGCTCGGTATGCTCCTGCAAATGCGCAAGCACACGCTCGTAGGCGGGCTGCTGGCAGCGCTCTTCTGCTGGATGCTGGGACATCAGGTGATGCCCGCCACCTGGGCCTATTACACCAAGTTCCGGTACGGTTGGTCGGAAGCCATGATCGGCGCTTCCCTGGCGCTCGCCGGCGCGCTCATGGCCACGAGCCAAGCGACCTTGCTGCGGAAGCTCGTGCCGCGTTGGGGCGAGCGGCGTACGGCGCTGACCGGCATCGCGTTCGCAACCTTGGGCTATTTGGGCTACGGCACGGCGACCGCGGGTTGGATGATGTTGGCCTGGCTCTCGACGTGGCTCTTAGGGGCGATGGTGATGCCGAGCACGAACGCTCTCATGTCGCACCGCATCCCGCACGATGCGCAGGGGGAGCTGCAGGGCGCGGTTGCGAGCCTCTTTTCGCTCAGCTCGATCCTCGGGCCGCCGCTCATGACGCAGCTCTTCGGGCGCTTCTCGGCGTCGGGCGCTCCCTTGCAGGTTCCGGGTGCGGCGTTTTTCGCCGCCGCGGCACTCGCCGGCATCGCGTTTTGTATCTATGGGATCACGACGCGCCGGGCTGTGGCCCTGACGCGAGAGCCCGACCGAGCCTGGACTGAAGCGGCGGAAGCGGCGGTGGTCGAGAGCACGGTCGGCGAAGCGGTGGCGGGAGAAACGGCGGCACCCGAGGCGCCCGGTTCCTGAGTCGAGAGTCCGCTGCAGTTCGTGAGGCCGCCGTGTCCCGGCAAGGACAGCAAATGGAAGTCGTATTCGGAGTGATCGTCCTCGCCGCCGTCTTGGCTGCGATCGCGCGCCTCTCGCGCGCTGGCCGAGGTCGGGGCGCGCGGCGCTTCAAGTGTCACGACTGCCAGCACCTCCGCAAGGGCTTGGACGACGGCGTCATGTGCGGCTACGGCAATCGGGAGGTCTTCAAGACCCCGGCGCACATCAGGATGTGCGGCGATTGGACGCCGGCGCGCCGGTGAGCAGCACGTGCCATGCGGAGTTCTAACCGTGCCGCCACTCTTGGAACGCGGCCCCAGCGGGAACCTCGTTGCTGTCTCGGGCATTCATCCACGGGACGGCGCCGGGGGCATCGGCTGTTCGAACACGTACGCCGCCTGAGCGGTCGACGCGCCGCTCCCGCCCCGCTTCCTCGACCTCCTGAACTACGACTTCCTCGAACTTCCGTGGCTCACCCAGGATCCCGGCGACAAGCTCGGCGAGCCGGGAACCGGGAGGATCGCCGACGACGAGATCGAGTATTGGCGAGGTAATCTTCTTGGGGACTTCCGCCGCTCAGGGCGCCATGTGGACGTACTCGATGGTGGCGACGGAGTTGGAGACGTGCGTTCCTGCACGGCCGTCGAGGATGGCGCGGAGGTCCGCCAGTGCCCCGATGGCGGCGGTCTTGCCGGTGCGCTCGGCGAATTCGCAGGCCGCTTCCACCTTGGGTCGCATGGAGCCGGCAGCGAAGTCGAAGCTGGCGAGGGCGCGGGGCGAGGCACGGCGCACCTGCCGTGCCTGCGGCGTCCCCCAGCGCACCGCGACCGCGGCGACGTCGGTCGCCATGAGGAAGAAGTCCGCCTCCAGCTGCTGCGCCAGGAGGGCGCTGGCGAGATCTTTGTCGATGACTGCTTCGACACCGTGCAGCTTGCCGTCGTCGTCGTAGGCGGTGGGGATGCCGCCGCCACCGCTACAGATCACGATCGTTCCCTGGTCCAGGAGCCAGCGGATGGGCCGAATCTCGAAGATGCGCCGTGGCTGCGGTGACGGCACCACACGCCGGAACCGGTCGCCGTCGGGA
>DASRJW010000114.1 GCA_035649275.1 Candidatus Krumholzibacteriia bacterium | reverse complement strand
TGTCCTGGTTTGGGGGCGAGCCCCTCCTGGCGATGGATGTCATCGAAGACATCTCATCGCACGTGCTGGAGCTGCAGCGCCAGTTTCCGCTGCTGCACTACACCGGGGAAATCACCACCAATGCCTATTCCCTCTCTACCTCGCGCTTCAAGCGCTTGCTGGACCTGGGAGTGTCGCGGTACCAGATCTCCTTCGACGGGCCGCAAGAGTGGCACGATCGCAAACGAGTTCTGGCCGGAGGTGGGGGTACCTTCGACCGGATCTGGAAGAACGTCCTGGCGATGCGGGCGGTGCCGAGGGAATTCCACGTCCTGGTGCGCTTGCACGTGGACCAGGAGAACCATGAGGCTCTCCCCGCGTTCATTCGCCAGTACGCCGAGGCCTTCGGTCAGGACGAGCGCTTCGAGCTCTTCATCCGCAGGCTCGTGTGTCTAGGTGGACCGAACGACGCCACGTTGCCCGTCTTCGACGAGGAGACGGGTGACGCCGTCGTCCATTCCCTGAGCCGCTACGCAAAGGAGCTCGGCGTCCGCCATGTGCTGGAGCAACATCCTCAGCTCTGCTATGCCACACGCGGCAATTCCTACCTCGTCCGCGCCAACGGCCGGCTCAACAAGTGCACCGTGGCGCTGGAGCATCCCAACAACCAGGTAGGGCGCCTCCGCGAGGACGGCCTCCTCGACCTCGACTCCACCAAGATGCATCAATGGATGCGCGGTCTGTGGACCGGTTCACGCGACGAACTCGAGTGCCCCATGAAGGGTTACGCCGATCCCGCTCCGACCACATGGGTCGCGCCGCCGAACGTGCGCCTCGCCCTTGCTCCTCCACCGGCGTCTGCCTAGCATCGCTCCAGGGCGACGCTCCGACTCAACGCCAGGCTGAGCGACGGAGATACGACGGGTGCCTGCACGATCCGAGTACGATGCCGTTGTCGTCGGCGCCGGCCCCAACGGTCTCGCCGCAGCGATCACGCTCGCTCGCGATCGTCACTCCGTCCTGCTCGTCGAGGCGGCGGATACGGTGGGCGGCGGCACGCGCTCGGCGCCGCTCACGCTGCCAGGGTTTCTGCACGACACTTGCTCGGCGATTCACCCCTTTGCTTTGGCGTCACCCTTCTTCTGCACCTTGCCGCTCGCCGCCCAAGGTCTGGAGTGGATCCATCCGCCGCTTCCCCTGGCACATCCTTTCGACGACGGCTCGGCCGCCGTCCTCGAGCGCTCCATCGAGGGAACGGCGGCAACGCTGGAAGACGATGCGCAGGCATACCGGCGGCTGCTGGAACCTCTGGTTGATCACAGCGAGTCTCTGCTTCACGACATCCTTGGCCCGCTCCGCTGGCCACGCCATCCGTTGGCGCTCCTCCGCTTCGCCCGCCTCGGGCTGGCGCCGGCCCGTCGCCTTCTCGAGCAGCGATTTGTGGGATGGCGCGCTCGCGGTCTCCTGGCAGGACTCGCGGCCCACTCCGTCCTGCCCCTAGAACGAGCGCCGTCGGCGGCTGCGGGGTTGTTGCTCGCCGTCCTCGGTCATCGTGTCGGCTGGCCCTTCCCGCGCGGCGGGGCGCAACGCCTTGCCGAAGCACTCGCAGCGCATTTGCGCTCGCTCGGTGGCGAGATCGTGACGGGGACGCGCGTGCAGGATCTGGGATCTCTTCCCCGCGCCCGTGTCGTCTTGCTCGACCTCACACCACGGCAGGTGCTGCGTCTCCAGGGTCTCCGGCTGCCGGAGAGGTTTCGTCGAACGCTGGCTCGATTCCGCTACGGGCCCGGCGTCTGCAAGCTCGACCTCGCCCTCGCGGCTTCCATCCCGTGGCGCAACCCCGACTGCTCCCGAGCGGGGACCGTGCACGTGGGCGGCACGCTGGAGGAGATCGCGGCTTCCGAGAGCGCCGTGTGGCGTGGCGAGCACCCGGAACGGCCCTTCGTGCTGGTCGCCCAACAAAGCCTCTTCGACCCGACGCGGGCACCGGCAGGGATGCACACCGTGTGGGCGTACTGCCACGTGCCGCACGGCTCCAGCTACGACATGAGCGCGCGGATGGAGGCGCAGATCGAGCGCTTCGCGCCGGGTTTCCGTGAACGCATCCTGGCTCGCCGCGTTCGCACCACCGTCGACCTCGAAGGCGACAACCCGAACCTCGTAGGCGGCGACATCGGTGGTGGAGTCCTGGACCTCGGCCAGCTCTTCACTCGCCCGAGCCGCCGGCGCGATCCCTACAGCACGCCCGCGGACAACATCTATATGTGTTCGGCCTCCACGCCCCCGGGTGGCGGTGTGCACGGCATGTGCGGTCATTTCGCCGCCCGCTCCGCCGCAAGGCGCCTGGGCTGACCTCTCACGGCAGCACGGACACCTTGGTCGCGACCTCTCGCCATCGCCGCACCCATCGAGAAGGCAGCCGCAGCGCGGGTCCAGACGGCCCCCGTCAGGAAGCGCTGTGAACACTGCTTGCAGTTGCTCCTGGTACGGAGGTTCCCGACGCCGCCGTTCGGATCGATCGCCGGTGGGCCGGGTCTCCGTGGAGAACGCATGTCCGAGGTCAACAGCTACGCGATCCTGCGCTTCATCGTCGGGGCGACTTGCCTCCTGATCGCCGCCGGTGCAGTCGTCATCTCCGTGGCGAGCTGAGGAGCTGCAGGCGCGAGCTCGTCGATGCGGCAGGATGCCAAATCGCTGCAAGGATGCAGGAGCAGAGGGCGCGCCCCAGCGCGCCCTCTCGCTTTTTCAGGCGAAACGGAGAACCCGGCGCAGCTGTGGCGGAACACGCCGGCGCACCAGGGCTTGGCGGATCTCCCAGGTAGTCGTTCCGTCTTCCGTGGCTTCGAGGAGGCGGATCTCGCCGGCGACGCGCACCGCGAGAGGAACGCCATCGCGGTAGAGCACGCGGTTGTCCGTGTGCACCGGAACCCGTGCACCCGGAGTGAGAACGCCCACCAGGTTGAGAGGATCGGCACCGCTCACGGCGACGAAAGCTCCCGTCCGCGGGCTCTTCCGCACCTGACGGAGCGTACCCACGGCCTCCGGGAGGGCGAACTGCTCGCCGCTGAAGCCGTCCACGAAGCGGCCGCCGCGGATCTCGCCACGCGCCTCCAGCCGTCGTAACACTGCGAGCAGCTCGCGCCACGGTGGCGCCGCGGGCTCCCTTTCGACGAGCTTGCGGAAGACGATGCCCCAGCGCCGGAGCAGGACCGGCGCGACCGCTTCGGCAGTGCTCGTGTCGACAGCGAGCGGAAGCGCTGATCCGTCCCCTGCCACAGCTTCTGCATGCTGTGGCGTGCGCAGGATTCCCCAGCGTCCAGCGTCCTCGACGCCGTAATGCGCCACCGCGCGCCGGCGACGGCCTCCATCGTGCAGCGGCTTGCGCCGCTCCGAGGGCACGAGAAGAGCGCGCAATCCCATGAAGCTGTCCGCCGACACCAGTCCCTGCGACACGAGCTCGCCCAGTGCCGCTTCGACCTGGGTCCGCAGCAACCGCGTCCCGGAAGCGATCTCGGCGAAGAACGAAGCACCCCGGCGTTGCAGGTAGGAGTAGACGCCTTGTGCTTCTGGCGACAGGTGCAGGTCTTCCGGCCAGGTCTCGAGCTGCGGCCAGGCTCGCAGGTTGCTGCGCTGCAAGAGCGCGATGGGCGTGGTGCGCACGGGGCCGCCGCGACCACGCACGACGGGAGCTTCCGCCTCGGTGTCGCGCCCCCCGGTTCGCGCCGGCGACAAGCGTGCCCAGGTACAGCGCCCGGAAAGACAGAGCGAATCGAGCCACGAGGGGTCGTAGTCCGCCACCCGCGCCGGGAGAATCTCGCTTTCCCAGGCGGCAGCCGCCGCCTCGAAGCCGTCGAGCTGCTCCACCACCATACTCAAGCCTTCTGGACCCTCGACATCGTCTTCCGGGCTCAGGCGCTGCCACTCGA
>DASRJW010000113.1 GCA_035649275.1 Candidatus Krumholzibacteriia bacterium | reverse complement strand
AAACCATGCATGCGGGCCCACCGGGTCGGGCCGGCCGATGGTGCGCCGGTCTCGACGGAGCGCTGTGGACACGTAGAAGTCGCGCCGATCCTCGAAGAACGGGTCCAGGTAGTCGTACCAGGCGCCACCCCAGCCATCGCGCAGATCGAGGAGAATGCCATCGACGTCACGAAAGTCCTCGGTGACGAGGCGCGTGAACTCCCTCAGGATTTCAGGACACGTACCGCTCCAGAGGTGGAGGTACCCCACCGGACGCTCCGCGAGGGTGAGGTGCCTGGCGCTATTCCTCATGGCCTGGAGGAGAGAAGCATTGATGCCTTCGCAAACGGGATCGACCCGGACTTCGAGCGTGTCTTGCTGCCGACGAACCGTCAGGGTCGCAGGCCCACCGGCACGAAAAGAGTTCAAGGGGTGGAACGGACGGCCATCGGCCGCGAGAATGACGTCGCCGCGCCGCAGACCGGCACGTGCAGCCGGGTATCCATCC
The DNA here is from genome assembly GCA_035649275.1 of Candidatus Krumholzibacteriia bacterium. Lineage (NCBI taxonomy): Bacteria > Candidatus Krumholzibacteriota > Candidatus Krumholzibacteriia > Candidatus Krumholzibacteriia bacterium. The sequence continues at coordinate 2,595 of DASRJW010000113.1, read as the reverse complement.
CAGACGGCGCGCAACACCGAGGGATCCGTGGGGAGGCACTGGATCCCCAGGTGGTGCACCTTCGGTGTGGCGATGTCCCGACTCTCGAACATGGAGCGGAACATGTAGTACTCGGCATCGGACTCGGTGAACACCCGATTGTGCGAGAGGTTCAAAGAGTCCAGCAGAGAGTTGACTGCCCTCGCGAGCTCGTCCGGGGAGCTAGCGGCGCGCGCACATTCGGCGAGCGCACGTCGATGGGTCTCGGTGAAGAATCGATCCACCAGCGTCGAATCGAAGAGCTGGGTCCGAAGGGTGTCCCACATCCAGTCGAAGTCCGCGGCCAGCTCGGGCGTGGTCGATCCGGGGGCGAAGGGAAAGGTGAGACAAAGCAGCAAGGCGCCCGCACCAACTGCTGGGGCATGCTTCATGATGGCAGGCCTCCCGCCCGATGCGGTCATGGTACATGCCTTACCATGCGGCAGAGTCGGATGACCGTGAGCAGCAACGGCCCCATCCCAGGCAGCGCATCGTCCAGAGGGGACCTGCGGAGGGTGGGGCTTGGTGAGAGGATCTGCAGACCAGAAGAGCGAGGGAGAGAATGCCGTCGTGGACGCCGGAGGATCGGACGTGGATGGAGCGCGTTCTCGCGTTGGCTGCTGAAGCCTATGGTGAGACGTCGCCCAATCCACTCGTCGGCGCCGTGGTCGTCGGCCCCGACGGCATCGTCGGCACCGGCGTGCATCGCCGGGCGGGGATGCCGCACGCGGAGCCGCAGGCCCTCGAAGCAGCGCTGACGAACCTCGAGCCGGGCAAGGATGCGGCGGCCACGCTCACGCTGTACGTGAACCTCGAACCATGCAGCCACCAAGGCCAGACGCCGCCCTGCGTCGAGGCCATCCTGCGCCGGCCCGTCGCTCGCGTCGTGGCGGCCATGGTGGATCCGAACCCGCTCGTCTCGGGAGCCGGCATCGCGCGCCTGCGCGCCACCGGTGTCGCAGTGGAGGTCGGCCTCCTGCGGCGCGAGGCGGAAGAGCTGAATCACGTCTTCATCGCCCGACAGCGCCGAAAACGTCCCTTCGTGGCCCTCAAGGTGGCGCTGAGCGCCGATGGCTGTATCGCCGGGCCCGGCGGCGAGACGGCTCGAATCACCGGGACCGCCGCCCAGGAGGACACGCACCGCCTCCGGGCGGGTCTGGACGCGGTCCTGGTCGGGGTCGAAACCCTGTCCCGGGACCGCCCGAGGCTGGATCGCAGGTTGTACCATGGTCCTGGGCGGAGCCCACGGCGGATCGTGCTCGACCCCAGACTCCGCAGCAGGCCGGAGTGGCTGTGGCCGGGCGAGGAGCGCTCGCTCGTCTTCTGCGCTGCGAGCAGCTTGGCAGAGCGGCGCGAGGCGCACCGTGCACTCGCGGGCCACGCCGACATCGTGCCGCTTCCGACCACGCCGGGCGGGTTGGATCTGCAAGCGTTGACTGCGGCGCTGGAGAGCCACGGGATCTGGAGCGTCCTGGTCGAAGGCGGCGGTCACACGCACCGCACCTTCCTCGAGGCGGATCTGTGGGATCGCCTCTACGTGCTGCAGAACCCGAACCTGCGGCTCGAGGGTTTGGGCTGGGAAGCGGCGTCTCTCTGGGAGAGTCGACGCCAGGGTGCAGTGCCGCACTCTCGGCAGCTCCTGGGTGGCGAGACGCTGGACGTCTTCGACCACCCGTCGAGTCGAGCGGAGCCGAGCTGAGCGTGGGATGAGGAGAGCATGTTCACCGGGATCGTCGAAGAGATCGGCCGCGTCCGCAGTGTGACGCCGCAGGCCAACGGTGTCGGACTCGACATCCTCGCCGCCGCGGTGACGAAGGATCTCCGCGTCGGCGCCAGCGTCGCCGTGGATGGCGTCTGTCAGACCGTACTGGAAGCCGGTGACGGCTGGTTCCGCGTCGCGGCGGAAACGGAGACACTCCGCGTCACCACCCTCGGTCGCTTGCGGCCCGGCGGCAGAGTCAACCTGGAACGCGCCCTCGTTCTTGGCGGCCGTCTCGACGGGCACCTCGTTCTCGGCCACGTCGATGGCCGCGGGCGCCTCGTCGGCGTGCGCCAGGACGAGCGCACCCATGTCTTCGAGATCGAAGCCCCGGCCGAGCTGCGCGCCTATGTCGCTCCGAAGGGCTGCATCGCCGTCGACGGTGTGAGCCTCACCGTCGGTCCCTGGGTGCGCAGCGGGCGCTTCGAGCTCTATCTCATCCCGCACACCTGGGAACACACCACGTTGCAGGAACGCCGTCCCGGCGACGAAGTCAACCTCGAGGCCGACGTGCTTGCCCGTTACGTCCTGCACTTGGCGCGGGGCGGCGAGAGCGTGCGCCAGGACCTGAGTTGGGAGGGCGTGGCGCAGCTTCTCGGCGGGGCGAGTGTTGGCGGCACGAGCGGCGTTGGCGCGAGGCGTGGCGGCGCCAGCCGGCGAAGCGGGAGCGAAGGGGGTGCGGCATGAGCGACTTCGACAACGTCGAGAAGGCCATCGAGGAAATCCGCGCCGGGCGCTTCGTCCTGGTCGTCGACGACGAGGATCGGGAAAACGAAGGCGACATGGTGCTCGGGGCGCAGTCGGTGACGCCGGAGCAC
>DASRJW010000112.1 GCA_035649275.1 Candidatus Krumholzibacteriia bacterium | reverse complement strand
GAAGCGGGCTTGCGTTGGCAGCGGCGGTCGCGCCACCGCGGCGGGCGTCGAAGAGGGGCCGCCGGTGGGGCAATGCCCGCCGGCGGCCCTGGACACCCACTCAGGAACCGATCTTGCCGCCGCTCTTGTTCAGGATCTTCTCGATCTCGTCCATGACCGAGTTCATCTCGCGCATGGCGGCCGCGAAGGGCGCCGAGGTGGTCATGTCGACGCCTGCATCCTTCAACAGATCGATCGCGTACTTGGAACCCCCCGCCGAGAGCATCTTGACGTAGGCATCGCGAGCTTGCGTCTTCTTGGCCGCCGCATCGTCGCGGATGTGGTTGGCGATGGAAGTGGAAGCGACCAGGCTCGTGGCGTACTGATAGACATAGAAGTTGTAATAGAAGTGGGGGATGTAGGACCACTCCACGCCGTAGAGATCGTCGATCTTGCATACGCCCTTGGCGTCCCCGTAGTACTCCTTGAGGAGCCCCAGGTACAGCTCGGTCATGTTCTCGCCGCTCAGGGACTCGCCGCGTTCGGCCATCTCATGGATGCGCAGCTCGAACTCGGCGAAGAGCGTCTGCCGGAAGAGGGTCTGACGCATGTTGTCGAGCGAGCTGCCCAGGAGGAAGAGACGTGTCGCGTCGTCCTGCTTGCGATCCAGCAGGTGGTGCAGCAGCAAATTCTCGTTCAGCGTCGACGCGACCTCGGCGACGAAGATGGGGTAGTCGGCGGTGACGAAGGGTTGCGCCTCGGCAGCCAGGTGAGAGTGCATGGAGTGGCCGTACTCGTGGGCCAAGGTCGAAACGTCTTCGTAGCGCCCCATGAAATTGAGCAGCTGGTACGGGTGCACGCCGTACACGCCCTGGCTGTAGGCGCCGGAGCGCTTGCCCGTGGAGGGCATGAAGTCCACCCAGCGGCTGTCGAAGCCCTTCTTCATCACCGCGACGTAGTTGGAGCCGAGGGGTGCGGAGGCAGCCAGCGTCAGGTCCACCGCTTGTTCCGGTGTGTAGGTGAGGTCCACCTTCTTGATGATCGAGGCATAGAGGTCCTCGTAGCGCAGCTGATCCACGCCCATCATGCGCTGGCGCAGCGCCAGGTAACGGTGCAGCGTCGGCAGGTTGGCGTGCACGTCGCTCAGCAGCTGCGTGTAGACGCTGGTGGGGATGTTGAAGTCGAAGAGGGCCGCTTCGACGCAGCTGCCGTACTTGTGGACCTCTTTGTCGAAGAGGTGGGACTTCACCTGGGCGTACAAGGAGACGCCGAGGGTGCGGGTGTACTTGGCATAGTTGCCCCAGAAGGCGCGGAAGACCTTGTCCCGTTCGGCGCGATCCGGAAGGGCGCGGTAGCGCGTGTATGCGGCTGCGTCGAGGACGACCTTTTCGCCGCTGGCCAAGGTGATCTCCGGATAGGGGAGGTCGGCGTTGGTGAAGATGTCGTGCAAGGCCTGGCCGGCGTCGGCGAGATTGCCAGCCTGGGCCGCCACCTTCTCTTCGGCGGGGCTCAGGGTGTGCGTGCCGCGCCGCAGGATGTCATCGATGTAGTGGGCGTACGGTTTCAGCTTGGGCTCGGCGCTCAAGTAGCCGCGGATCTTCGCCTCACCCACGGCGAGGATCTCCGGGGTGATGAACGACGTGGCGGTGCCGAACTCCACGCCGAGACGCTCGGCGTCCTGCCGCATCTCCAGGCTACGGCTGACGCGGCTGTCCTGATCGCTCAGCATGGAAGCGTAAGGGTAGAGCTTGCCCAGCTCTTGCTGCACCCCCATCACCGCCGTGAGCGCTTCGAGGAGCTTGGCCGCCGAATCCCCCAGGTGTCCCTGAGTGCGGGCCAGATCCGGGATGCGCTTGGCCAGATCGGTCTTCGCCGCCGTCCAAGCCGCTTCGTCTTTGTACAGATCGGCCAGGTTCCAGGTGAACTTGGCGGGAATCTCTTTGCGCTCCGCGGCATGGACGGCCGCCGCCCACAGGGCGACCAGGGCGCAGAGTAGTAAGGATCGGAACAGGGGTTTATCCATCGCTCTCGGGCCTCCTCTGGCACGGCGCGGTGGGATCGCGGCCCGGTCGCGATCGCCACGGCTCCATGCGGAGCAGGGACTTTGGATCTCGGTGACGAGGGGCCCGCTTCGAGGCGAGTCCGCGGGCCAGCACCGGGGCGGAGGTCCGATCCCGTGCAAAACAATCGCCCCAACAAGGCCAAGGTGACAAGGAGGAAAACAGCGCCGCCGCAGGTCCGGGAAGTCTCGCCAAGGCCAGGGAGCGGGGTGCGCGACTACAAGCGGTGGCGCATGGCCGTAAGGAGCTCCTGGAAGGGAGCCGTGCGGGTCGGGGCCCGGGGGACCCGAATCAGGTGGCCGGAGCAAGAGCAACCGGGGGTGCCGAAACCCCGGACGGGGAGAGTGCCGAGCCGAGCCACCATCTCTGCCAGAGCGCAGGCTTCGGTGGCCGTCCGGATCGGGAAGGCTTCGGCGCGGTCGCAGGCGGCGCGGAACACGTCGATGGACTGGATGGGGCGCTGGCGGCGGCGCAGATGCCCGCCGAGACGGCGCGCGAGCCCCCGCCGCGCAGCGCCGGCATAGACGTACCAGCCGGGGTCGAAGCGTTGTGAACCGAGCTTTCCCAGGGCGAGACGGCGCGTCCGGGGCAAATGCAGGACGAGCAGGTAAAGCCCATGGTCTCGAGTCCCCGCGGCGAGGATGTTCCAGGGAATATCGAGCCGCCGCGGCGGGGAGTCGAAAACGAGGCGGCCATCGGGGTGGAGTCGCGGCTCGAGGGCGTAGGGCAAGAACTCCAGCGCCGCGCGAGCGCGGCGGAAGGCGCGGGAGAAGAGGAGATCGTTGTGGAAGTCCGGGAGGAAGCGTGTGGCTTCGCCTTGGACGAGGAAGAGGACACCAGCGCGCCAGCCGTCACGCCGGGTGCAACGCGAGAGCTCCTGCAGGTGTCGCCGCGCCCTCGCACTCTGGGCGTCGGGGAAGAGGGCGAGACCGTGCTCGGTGAGCGTCACCGACTTGACCTCCAGGAGGTAGGGACCCGCCGGGCCTTGCAGGAGAAAGTCGAAGCGCGACCTGCCGTGCACGAACTCACTCTGGACGATGCGGTGGTCGGCGAGCTCGGGAATGCACCCTTTCTCGATGAGGGCGCGAGCTAGGTGATTGATGCGCCCGGTTTCGAGACAGACGGCCCGCGGCCGGTCGCCGGGCCAGCGCGCCGCCCAGACGGCGCCTACGGCCTCCCAGCCGCTCGCAGTGTGGGGACGAGACGCCAGGAGCACTTCGGTGCGGGGCAGGAGGATCTCGCCCATGCGCCCCGGATTGCCGATGTGGGCCAACGTGGTCTGCTGGCTCGCGCGTCGCGACGACGATGCCGGTGCACGGGGTGGTCGCGGACGCCGCTGCACCCGGACAATGAAGCGATTCGGCCGCTCCAGGAATACGGCGCGCTCCAGCGGTTCGGTGGCATAGAGGATCCCGTCTTCCATGCCGGCATCACCTCCCCTCGACGACGGAAGCCGCGTTAGAATAGCGCCCATGAAGACGCGGCGGGCAGCGGGAACGGCACGAGCGGGGCTGTGGGTCGCCGTCGTCCTCTCGTTCGCCACCTGCCCGGCGTACGGCGAGCGGGTGATCCTGGAACCCGTGCAGGACACCACGCTGTTCGAAAGTCTCGAAGGGTCGTTGAGCAACGGCTCGGGTCCGGGCCTCTTCGCCGGCGACAACAGCGAGCGGAACACACGGCGGGCGTTGCTGAGCTTCGCCATCGCTGCCGCGATCCCGGCGGGGGCGCACATCGACGCCGTCGAACTGCGTCTTTTCCTCTCCAATTCTCCGGATACGACGGTGGCAACGACGTTCGCGTTCTTCCGCGTGCTCTCCTCCTGGGGCGAGGGAGCCTCAGTGTCCGCCGGGGGCATGGGCGCCCCCTCCCAGCCCGGAGACGCGACCTGGGTGCACCGTTTCTACCCGGACACGCGCTGGCAGAACCCGGGTGGCGACTTCGACGGGACGGCGAGCGTCGCCTTCGGCGTCCGGCTTCCCGGCTCCTACGCGCTCTCGAACTCGCGCCTGGTCGACGACGTGCAGACGTGGCTGGAACTGCCCGCCCGCGATCACGGCTGGTTGCTGCAGGGGGAGGAGGCCGTGGCAGGCTCGGCGCGTCGCTTCGATTCGAGGGAACATCCCGATCCCAGCCGTCGCCCGATGCTCGTCGTCGACTTCACTCCCTTGGCCGTCGCACCGGTGACCTGGGGCCAGGTGAAGAGCAGCTTCAAAGACTAGACGCGGCGACGAAGGCGCGGGCTCGTCGACCCGTGCCTCAAGCCCCCAGATAGGCGAGCAGCGGCGTCATGGTCAAGGGGCAGAGGAGAGTCGAGAAGAAGACGACCGAGGTGACGAAGCCGGGCTCGACGTCGTACTCCGCGGCGAGAACGGTGCAGATCACTGCGGAGGGCATGGAGGCTTGCAAGATCGCTGCTTGACGTCCCGGTCCGTCGAGAGCGAAGAGCGGCGCCAAACCGAGCGCCAGCAACGGGCCCCCCAGGAGTCGCAAGCACACGGCGAAGATCAAGGGCCGCACCGGCGCCCGGGAGCGGGTGGCGTGCAGCTGCAAACCCAGGATCACCAGGAACACCGGGACGCAAGCCTGCGACAGAGTGTGCACCGTGCTCGCCGCCGGTCCGGGTAGCTTCCAGCCCAGCCGCGTCATCAACAGCGCCACCGCCACGGCCCAGATCGCCGGCACGCGCCACAGACCGGCGAGGGCGCCACGCAGGTTGGTGCGACCCACGGAGGCGACGAAGACGCCGACGCTGAAGGTGAGCACGGCGGCGGTGACGAAGAAGAGGCTCGCCTGCACCAGGCCTTCTTGCCCGAAGGCGAGGGCGTTCGCCGAGAGCCCGAAGTTGCCGGCGTTGGGCAGCAGCACCACGAGGACGATGGCGCTGGCGAGAGGGCGCGGCCAGCCGATCCAGCGCGCCAGCAAGCCAGCGAGCGCGGCGCCCCCGAGAAGCACGGTGGAGGCGAAACCCACCATGCGGAGCACGACCGCCGGGGACATCGGGTTGTCCACGATGATCTGGAACATGAGACACGGGGCGAAGACGTAGAACGCTGCGTGGGAGAGCGCCCGCGGGTCGGGGCGCAACGTCGCCGCCAGCGCGTATCCCGCGCCGGCGGCGAGGAACACCGGCAGCAAGTTGTCCGCGAACAGGCCGACGAGATGCATGCCGGCGCATCATAGGGCCTGGCAGGCGTTGTTTGAAGGGCCTGATGCGCCCCACATGTGACGAGGGTCGTCGGCCCGGTTTGCGAGGCATTGACGGCGCGGCAAGACGGCGCGAGAATTGCGCGGTGCCATCGGCGTCCTCGCAGCACACGTCCTCTCGCGACCGGTGAAACTTTGATCGGCAGCAAGCTCGCCCACTACGAGATCACGGCCAAGCTCGGCTCCGGCGGCATGGGCGAGGTGTACCGGGCCCGGGACACCCACCTAGTACGCGACATCGCCCTCAAGGTTTTCTCCACGGACACGGACCACGATCCGGAACGCCGGGCGCGCTTTCGGCGCGAAGCGACTGCGGTGGCCGCGCTCAAGCACCCCAACATCGTCACGATCTATTCCGTCGAGGAGGATCGAGGCACGCTCTTCATCACCATGGAGCTGGTGGAGGGCAAGCCCCTGAGCCACCTGATCACGCCAGCGGGAATGAACTTCATGCAGCTTCTCGACATCGCGATCCCGGTGACGGATGCCATCAGCCATGCCCACGAGAAGGGGATCGCCCACCGCGACTTGAAGCCGGCCAACATCATGCTCGACGCAGCGGGACGCCCGAAGATCCTGGACTTCGGCCTGGCGAAGCTGATCCGCGGCCCCGCCAACCTCGAGGGCTCCACCGTGATCACGGACCAGAGCGTGACCCGCGAGGGCGTGGTGCTCGGCACCGCGTCCTACATGAGTCCGGAGCAGGCGGAAGGGAAGCCGACGGACTCGCGCAGCGACATCTTCTCGCTGGGCATCATCCTCTACGAGATGGCCACGGGGCAGAGACCGTTCCAGGGAGACACGACGATCTCGACCATCTCCTCGATTCTGAAGGACACCCCTCCCCTCGTGACCGAGCTGAACCGGTCGCTGCCGAATCACATGGGCCGGGTGGTGAATCGCTGCCTCGCCAAAGATCCGGCGCGGCGGTACCAAGTCGGGCTCGACCTCAAGAACGAGCTGGAGGGGCTGCGCGAGGAAAGTAGCGGCGTCACGAGCGCGCGGGTCTCCTCCGTGTCGCGGCCAGCCGCAGCGGCGCCGCCCTCGGCGTCGCTGCCGGGCGGGCGCGGTTTCGTCCTGCAGCAGCCCGATACCGCTGCTGGGTCCGCTGCGCCCGCCGTCGCCCCTCCCGGTGGCGCGCCGGCAGGCCGGCGGAAGCGGCTCTACGCCGCCGGGGCGATCGTCGGCGTGCTGGCGCTCGCGCTCGGGTTCTGGCAGCCGTGGAGGACCCGACCCGCCTCGCCCGGCGCGGGCGTCGCGACGGAAGGCGCCCCGCCGCATCGGCCGATGGCGGTCGTCTTTCCCTTCGAGAACCTCGGCGCCCCGGATGACGCCTACTTCGCGGCGGGGATCACCGACGAGATCACGGCCCGCCTGGCCGGCGTCAGTGCGATGGGAGTCATCTCGCGCTCCAGCGCCACGCAGTACGACCGCTCGGGCAAGACGATGAAGCAGATCCGGGAGGAGCTCGGGGTGGACTACGTGCTGGAGGGCACGGTGCGCTGGGCGCGGTCGCCCGACGGCAAGGGCCGGGTACGGATCACTCCCCAGCTCGTCCGCGCCGCCGACGACATGCACATCTGGTCGACGACGTACGATCGCGACATCGACGACATCTTCCAGGTGCAGTCCGACATCGCTGGCAGCGTCGTGCAGGAGCTCGGCGTTTCGCTCCTGGGCGAGGAGCAGGCGCGCCTGACGGAGCCGCCCACGGAGAATCTCGCTGCCTACCAGGCCTATCTGCAGGCCAAGGAGCTTCCCACCCCGGCTCTGCAAGAGAACGATGCACGGAAGGTGGCGCTCTTGGAACGTGCCGTCGCGTTGGATCCGGGATTCACGGCGGCTTGGCTCGAGCTGACGAAGCACCACGCCGACTCTTACCGCTTCGTCGATCGGACGGAGGAGCGATTGGCGCGGGCCCGGGAGGCTCTGCGGGGAGCCGAGGCCGTCGATCCGGATCATCCGCTCACGCGCCTGGCACGCGGTTACTACTACTATTACGGCTTCAACGACTACGACCGGGCCCTGGTGGAGTTCACCGCCGCGGCACGGGGCATCCCGAACGACGCCGAGGCGCAGAGCTCCATCGCCTGGATCGTCCGCCGGCAAGGGAAGTTGGAGGAGTGTGTCGCGATCCTCGAGAAAGCCATGGCCCTCGACCCCCGGAATCTCACCATCGTGCGCAACACCGCCGGCACCTACTGTGCCCTGCGGCGTTTCGAACGCGCGGCTGTGCTCTTCGAGCGGGCGATCGCTCTGGATCCAAAGGACGACGAGCTCCGCATGTCCACCTTCGAGAACTGCGTGGCGCTCACCGGGGATCTCGCCGCGGCCCGCCGGTACCTGACGGCAGAGCCCGGGAAGGACCCTCTCTTCCACGCCGTGGCCTGGTGCAACGCCCACATGCTGGAACGCCATTGGGAGCAGGTGCTCGAGGTCACGGAAACCATGGACGAGACCGGCCCCCTCACCGGTCTGGCGAAGAGCTTCTTCCGCGGCATCGCCCAGAACGGCCTCGGCGACGCGGCGGGGAAACGCGTGACGATGGAAAAGGCGATTCGCCTTATCCGGGATGCCCTCGAACGGTCGCCCGGAAATCCCATGCTCCGACAGCTTCTCAGCAACCTGTACGCCTACCTCGGCCGGAGCGACGAGGCGATCCAGGAGGCCAAACTGGCCGTCGATCTGACGGCGAAGGACCTGTTCGAAGGTCCGGAGCAGCTGGAGAACCTGGCCAGCATCTACGCACGGACCGAGCGCCATGACGAGGCTCTCGAGCTCATCGATCGTCTCCTGGACAAGGCCTACTCGAAGCCGTTGACCGTGAACGAGCTGCGCATCGATCCGCGCTGGGACCCATTGCGGGCTTCGCCACGGTTCCAGGAGTTGCTGGAGAAGCACGGTCGGGGCTCGCTCTGAGAACGGGACGCGTTGACTCATGGATGTCAGCCAACGAGTCCAGGATGCTAGCAGTTGGTTGA
>DASRJW010000111.1 GCA_035649275.1 Candidatus Krumholzibacteriia bacterium | reverse complement strand
GGCTCCGGCAGGCGCCGCCGATAAAGCAGTCGATTACGCCGCGCGCGCGGGCGACCGGGCCGCGGACGCGCTGGCGCTGGAGGAAGCCGCGCGTTTGTACGACATGGCTCTTCAGGCGCTCGAGTTCAAACCTGCGGGACCTGAAGCCGATTTACGCCGCACCGATCTCCACGCGCGCCGCGCGCGGGCCTTCGGCGGCATGGCGCAATGGGCACTGCAGAAACAGGAAGTGGAATTGGCGCTTCGATATCTGGATGAGCGGCACCTCGATCGCCGCGCCGAGCTCAAGCTGGAATTGGCTGAGGCCTGTTTTTTCCTGCTCGACATTCCTTCGTGTGATCAGGCCGCTACTGAGGCCCTGCATCTATCCGAACTGGGGAACCGATCGGACATCGCAGCGGATGCGATCGCGTGGCTGGCCCGCGGGCGACAAGCCAATGGCGATCTCAGCGCGGCGATCGAACTGGAGCGAACAGCAATCGCGCGTGGGGAGGGGCTCAAACGAATCTCACTCATGTTCGCGTCCCTGACCCTTTACCTTGCTGGGGAATCGATCGAGGCGCTAGAGCACGCCGCGAAGGCGGCAGCGATCGCGGAGTCCTCCCGCGATACCGGGTTTGTAATGTATTCGCTGACTCACTACGGGCTCAGTCTCGGCGCCGTAGGCCGTTATGCAGAGGCGGCAAAGGCTTTCGAACAAGTGCGGCAGTTCGGAAGAAAATACGGCCTCGTTCCGCCTCTCGCCCGGGCCATCGCCATGGCCGCCGGCTTCCATGTGAGCGCATTCGACTTCGAAGGCGCAGAGGTGCTACAGACCGAGGCGCGCGAATTGGCCGCAAGCGTGGGCTTTGCTCCGACGCTGGTCAGCGCGGGCATCGATATGTTGCTGACGTACGCCCGCCGGCACGAACCGGGGCGCGCAGAAACCCTTCTGCGTACGACGACCGCTCTGGCGGCAAACACACCGGGTTGGCACGACTGGCTGTGGCGATTACGCCTCGCCCAGACGCGCGCCGAACTGGCTCTCGCCCGGGGCGATATGGATCTCGCCTTGGCCGAAGCCCGAGAAGGCAGCTTGCAGAGCCGGGCAAGACGGCGCACCAAGTACGAAGCGCTCGGGTTGATCACATCGGCGACCGCGCTTCACCGTCTCGGCCGGACTCGCGAGGCCATTGCCGACGCGCGTCATGCGGTGGCTGTCGCACGCAGGACTTCGGATCCCGCCTTGCTTCTGCAAGCCATCGATACCTTGCTGGCGCTCGATGGCGACGATCCACTGGCCGCCGAAGCCCGCGTTCTGAACGGCCGCATCCTCGCCGCTCTCCCCGATGCAACGATGCGCCGGCGTTTTACCGAGTCGGAGGTCGTGCAGCGCATCCTCCGCCTCTAAGTGACATGCCGCGGGGCAGGTGTCGCCGTTGTGCTGGCATGGTGTGGACTCCTCTGCTAGCATGCCGCTCGGGTTCTCGTGCATCGAGTGCGCCCAGGTCCAGGGAAGGTCCCACGGCGCCTCTTGCACGGTGCCGCGTAGCGTCAGAAGTAGTTATACTAGAGTGATTGAGCGGGTGTAGCTCAGTTGGTAGAGCATCAGCTTCCCAAGCTGAGGGTCGCGGGTTCGACCCCCGTCGCCCGCTCCAGTTGCAAACGAGGCCGGTCCACCGGCCTCGTTCTTTCATCCCCCGGCATTCATTCTCTGCGGCGACGACGGCGACTGCGCTGTTCGCGCAAGGCGCGGTCGTACTCGCTGTCGCGAGCGGCGTGCTCGGCCTGCAGGCGCTGGATGGTTTCCCAGGCCTCGGCGGCGGTCTCGGCGTAGTGCACTAGCCCCAAGTCCTCCCAGGCGATGGTGCCTTCCCGGGCGAAGAACTCCAAGTCCACTGCTTGCTCCCAGAACTCGCGCCCGAAGAGGATCACGGGCAGGGCGCGCATCTTGTGCGTCTGTACCAAGGTGAGGGCCTCGAAGAGCTCGTCCAGCGTGCCGAAGCCACCGGGGAACGCCACCAGGGCCTTCGCCCGCAGGAGGAAGTGCATTTTGCGGATGGCGAAATAATGGAATTGGAAGCAGAGATCGGGGGTGATGAAGCTGTTCGGCCGTTGCTCCATGGGCAGGGTGATGTTGAAGCCCATGCTCTTGCCGCCGGCGTCGAAGGCGCCGCGGTTCGCTGCTTCCATGACCCCGGGGCCGCCGCCGGTGACGATGACGTAGTCGCAGTCACCGCCCACCTGGCCACGCTGCGTCACCAGACGGGCGAACTCCCGGGCCTCGTCGTAGTAACGCGCCTTCGCCAGGATCCGCCGCGCCACGGCCAAGCGCCGTTCCAGCTCCGGCGTCGGGCCGGCGCTGGCGACTTCGGTCTCCAGGGCTTCGACGCGACGGCGCGCCAGCTTCTCTTCCACGATCCGCGTGCCGCCGAAGACGACGATGGTGGAGCGGATGCGATGCTGGCGCAGGATGAGCTCCGGCTTGAGCAGCTCGAGCTCGAGCCGCACCGAACGCAGATCGTGCCGCATGAGGAATTCCACGTCCTCGTAGGCGGGAATGTAGGAGGGAGAGGCGACGATGCGCCGCAGGCGCTCTTCGGCGCCGTGGTCTTCCAGCTCCGCCGTGTGCGCCTCCGGTCGCGCCTTCTCGGGGAGCTTGCGGCGGTCGTCATCAGGCTGCGCCACAGTGCCACCTCGGCGCCGCCGGCAGGCCCGGAGCGGACCGCCGCGGCGTCGGCGCAGGATGGCATAGGCCGAAGCCAGAGCCAAGGACTCAGGATCGCGGCAGCAGTCTTCAGGGACAGCTCGAGCTCGGAGAAGCCGGCGGCGCAAGAAGGCGTCCGAAGTCTAGGCGTCGTCGCAGCGGAAAAGGACCGGCCGAACGCGTGCCGGCGGCCTGGGAGCGCCGTCCGGTCCTTGAGGGACAGGCGGGCCGCGAATCGCGCTGTCGCAACGAGCTCACGGCAGACAGCGACTCGACGGTCGCCCGGCTGGAAGAGGGGAGCGGTGCGCCAGCCGACGCTTGCCCGCTCCAGTGACCGGCACCGTGGCAGATCCTGTTCACGCGGCTACGCCGCGGGAGCACGCCACCACGTCCCGAGCAGGAACCATTCCCAAGGTAAAAAGGCGGGTTCTGCCCCGCAAGGGCGCCAGGGGAGCCATCGGGAGAGCCCCTAGGCGAGTTTTGACGGGAGGGGTCTTGCAGAGACGGCAGGGCCTTGCAGATGTTGAACTTTGCTGGCCTTCCCGGTCGGTCCGGCTGGGACTGGTGGTAGACATTGACGGACACCGTCCCATGTCGACCTTCATCAACCGCGCAAGATTTGCCGACTCGCGTTTCGTTCGACTCTCGATAGCGCGAGAAAGCGGGAAAAAAGCAGCAGAAACATTCGTTCACGCTTGACCCAATCCAAGAACTCTGCGTAGAATAGCCCCGTTCTTCCAAAGACTCTCTCGAGGAGGCGCCCCGTGAAGATTCGCCATCGCTCAATCGCAGCCGGGATGCTCATAGCGTTGCTCGTCGCTTCGGGGGCGAGCGCACAGAGCTGCGGCACCAACGATTTCACCCTCACCTCCGATGCCACAGCCCAGGGATTGCTCGTAGTCGGTAACTCCGGCTACCGCGGCACCATCTCCTCCGGCAACCTGTACCCAGGGACGTGGGCGATTTCGGTCAACGACGCCGGCTGGCCTACTTCTGCCAACTCCCGCCGGACGTACATCAGGAACAACTTCTACACCTACGACGCCGTGAACCATGTGTTCCACGGCACGTTCCCGGTGAGCATCGTCAACTTCCAGATGATCACGCAGTCGATGCAGTTCAACGGCACTGCCACGTTGAACCTGACTGCCCCTGACACCGATCTGGATGGCGTGCTCGACACCGGGGAATTCAACGGCGCCCAGGTCACGTCCGCCACGGTGAACGCACCTTGCGGCACCAGCACGCCCGTCTGCGGCGGGCCGGGGAGCGGCAACGGCAGCGTCATGGGCAGCGGACCGGTGTCCCAGCCGATCACTGGCGCCATGACCACGACGCCCTGCGCGACCTCGGTGGCAAAGGACGTTTGGGGCAGCGTGAAGGCCCTCTACCGCGACTGAGTCGTACGCCCGTACTCCTTGAGAACGGCCGGCCTCGCCGGCCGTTCTCGCTTTCCTGGCCCGTTTGCATCGCTCGGCCCACCTGGTTATCATCGCAGAGAAGATTCGCGCCTCCATCGACATGCCGGTGAAGGATCCAGGGACCGCCAGGAGGGGGAGTGCAGTGACGAAGCTGACTCGGACGCTGCCGCTCCTTTCCGCCCTCCTTTGCGGCCTCGCCCTCTCCGCGCGTGCCCAGGCGCCTTCGCCACCGGAGTCGGAGCGTATCGAGCTCACTTGTAGCGACGGGGTGAAGGTGTACGCCTTCTGGTATGCCCAGGGGAAGTCGGCCCAGGGTCCGGTGGCGCTCCTCCTGCACGATCCCGGGGCCACACACGCCCACTGGCGGCCGCTCTTGGAGCCGCTCCGCGCCGCCGGCTTCCGCATCCTCGCCCCGGATCTCCGCGGCCATGGCGATTCGAAGGACCCGAACCCGGAGGTTTACGCCAGCATGGTGCGGCGCGAGTCGCAGCCCTACTTCGACATGAGCCACGACGTAGAGAGCGCGTTGCAGTGGCTCACGGACGTGCAAGGTGTAGCGCCGGAGCGTATCGCTCTCGTGGGCGGAGAGTATTCCGCCGACCTGGCGCTGCAGGCGATGGCGCGCCGCCGCACTCTCGGTGCCGTGGTCGCCATGAGCCCGTCGGAGCGCTACTTCGGCTTCCCGCTGCTCGAGACCACCAAGAAGATCGGCAACAAACCCCTTTTCGTCCTCGTGCCCAAGCAAATCCTCGGCGACGGCGCCGCCAAGATGCAGGAGCTGAACAAGAACAATCCGAGCTTCAAGCTGGAGATCTATCCGGTTTACGAGCACCACGGCGTGCACATGCTCGGCCTCTCCTGGAGGGTGGAGGACAAGATCGTCCGCTGGTTGCAGCAAGTCTTCTCCCTGGAGCCCTGACCTCGCTCCATCCTCCATAGTCACAGCGACTTCCGCCGCTTCCTTCGACCCACCTTTTCTTTGACGCCTAGCCGCTGCTGTGATAATAGATTCCGGGCTCTGCTTGAGACACACCCTGAAGCTGGAGGCCACGGTGAGGCGCGCAACAGTGGCCATCGTCGGGCGGCCCAACGTCGGCAAGTCCACGCTCTTCAACCGCATGCTGCGGCGGCGCGAGGCTCTCGTCCACGACCTCCCGGGCGTCACCCGGGACCGCCACTACGGTGCCACCACCTGGAACGACCGCCCCTTCTACGTCGTCGATACCGGCGGACTCTTACCCCGGGCGAGCGAAGGGATGGAGGCGCTGGTGCGGGAGAGCGCCCTCGTGGCCCTCGACGAGGCGGATGTGCTCGTCGTCGTCGTCGATGGACGCACTGGCGCCACGGACCTCGACCTGGAGCTCGCCGGACTGGTACTGCGGCGCGGCAAGCCGGCGCTGCTCGCGGTGAACAAGTGCGAGTTCGGCCACAGCGTCGAGCAGTCGAGCGAGTTCTGGAAGCTGGGTATGGGAGAACCCTTGCCGGTTTCCGCCCTGCACGGCGACGGCACCGCGGAGCTCCTGGACCGCGTGGTGGAGCTCTTGCCGCCGGAGCGCAGTGCGGATAGCGACAGCCAGGCCGACCTCGCCGTCGCCATCGTCGGCCGGCCGAACGTGGGGAAGAGCTCACTCGTCAACGCCCTCCTGGGGGAAGACCGCTTGCTCGTGTCGGCCGAACCGGGGACGACGCGGGACAGCATCGATTCGCGCCTGCACTGGCACGGCCACACCCTGGCACTCGTCGACACGGCGGGATTGCGGCGGCGGTCGCGCGTCACCGCCGCGGTCGAGACCTTCAGCGCCTTGCGCACCTTGCGCAGCATCGAGCGCGCCGATGTCTGCCTGCTCCTTCTCGACGCCAGCCAGCAGCTAGCGCAGCAGGACACGCGCATTGGTGGCCGCATCCACCGCGCCGGCAAGGGCCTGGTGCTCTGCTTCAACAAATGGGACCTGGTGGAGAAAGATGCGCACACCGCCGCGGCCTACGTGCGGATCGCGCAGGCGGAGTTCTTCTTCGCGCGTTACGCGCCGGTGTTGTGCGTCTCGGCCACGACCGGGCAGCGCCTGGGCAAGCTCCTCGACACCGCCTGGGAAGTGGGGGAGACGCGGGCCCGCGCCCTCACCACCGCGCAGATCAATCGCGTCCTAGAGGAAGCGACGCGACGGCGACCACCGCATTTCCACGCCGGCGGCAACGGTCACGTGAAGTACGGGCTGCAGGTCGGGGTGAAGCCGCCGCGCTTCGCCTTGTACGTGAACAACCCGCTCTACTTCGACCGCTCTTACTTGCGTTACCTGAACAACACCCTGCGCGATGCTTTCCCCTTTCCCGGAACGCCGCTCCGGATCGAGCTGCGCGCCAGCGCGGAGGCCTCATGAGCGCCGCCCTCGCCCTGCTCCTTTCCTACCTGGTCGGGACCATCCCGTGGAGTCTGCTCCTGGCGCGGGCTCTGGGCGGCGTGGATCTGCGCCGCGTCGGCAGCGGCAATCTGGGAGCGACGAACGTGTTCCGCGCCCTGGGCAAGTGGCCGGCCCTGGCCGTGCTCGCCCTCGACGCCGCCAAGGGCGTGGTCCCGGTGCTGGTGTGCGCGCGTCTGCCGGGCACTCCCGTACCACTCGGAGCCGAGGGTTTCGCCACCCTCTGCGGCCTGGCCGCCATCGTCGGTCACATGTTCCCGTTCTATCTCGGTTTCCGCGGCGGCAAGGGCATCGCCACTTCCGCGGGCGTCTTCGCCTCTCTCGAGCCCGTGGCTTTCCTGATCTGCCTTGGGGTGTTCGTTCTCGCCTTCGCACTGAGCGGCGGCATCGTTTCTCTCGGCAGCTTGCTCGCCTCGCTGGCGCTGCCCTTGGTGCTCGCTTTCCAAGGTGTCGCCCGCGGTCATGTCGACGGCCTGCGCTTGGGACTCGTCGGCCTCCTCGTCGTCATGGTGTGGATTCGTCACGCCGCCAACATCGGCCGCTTGCTGCGCGGCACCGAGAAAGGTCTCTTGCGCCGCGATCGCGGCGCCGTGCCGCGCTGAGCCGCGCGGTGCGGAGGGAGGAGCGGATGGGAGAACTCGCCATCCTGGGAGCGGGAAGCTGGGGGACGGCGCTGGCCGTGCTCCTGGCGCCGCAGGCACCGTGGCTGTGGGAGCACCGCCCGGATCGCGCCGCGGCGCTGCAACGCCAGCGGGAGAACGCCCGCTACCTGCCCGGCGTCTCCCTTCCCGGCAGCGTGCAGGTGACCCACGATCTCGCCACGGCGGCACGAGCCAGTGCGGCGCTGGTGATCGCCGTGCCGTCCCACGCCGTGCGCCCGTTGGCCCGCCGGCTCGCCGCCCTGCCGCTGCCGCCGCAGCAGATCGTGGTCAATGCGGCCAAGGGACTCGAGCTCGAAACGGGGAAGCGCCTGCTGGAGGTGCTCGGCGAGGAGCTGCCACACTCAGCACCTCTGGTCGTCTCCTTGGTCGGACCGAGCCATGCCGAGGAGGTGGCGCGCGGCATGCCGACGACGGTGGTCGTCGCGGGGAGCGACGAGTCGGCGTTGCGTCGCGTGCAGGACCTCTTCAGCACCGAGACCTTCCGCGTCTACACCAACACCGACGCGGTCGGGGTCGAGCTCGCGGTGGCGCTGAAGAACGTCATCGCCATCGCTGCCGGCGTGATGGACGGCCTCGGCTTCGGCGACAATAGTCGCGGCGCCCTGCTCACCCGCGGTCTCGCCGAGATGACCCGTCTCGGCGTGGCGCTCGGCGCCCGCCCCGAGACCTTCGCCGGCCTCGCCGGCCTCGGTGACCTCGTCACCACGGCCACCAGTCGGCACAGCCGGAACCGCAACCTGGGCGAAGCCATCGGCAGGGGCACCTCGCTCGCCACCGCCCTCGCCGCCATCGGCCAGGTCGCGGAGGGTGTGGGCACGACGCGCGCAGCCCTGCAGCTCGCCCGCGCCCACGGCGTGGAAATGCCCATCACCGCCCAGGTGCACGACATTCTGTTCGAGGGCAAGGACCCTCGACTCGCGTTGCGTGACCTCATGCTTCGCGCCCCCAAAGCGGAGACGTGGAGCAAAGCGAGAGGAGTCTCATGACCATTCAGAACAAGCTGTACTACTCGATCAGCGAGGTGGCGGAGATGACCGGGGTGAAACCCCACGTGCTCCGCTACTGGGAGTCGGAGTTCTCCGACTTGCGCCCCAAGAAGAACCGGGCCGGCAACCGCAGCTACCGCGACAAGGACATCCGCATGGTGGTGGCCATCCGCGATCTTCTCTACCAGCAGGGCTACACCATCCAAGGGGCGCGCCTGCAATTGCGGGATCGGGTGCGGCGCGAGGAACCGGCGGCGCCGCCGAGCGCCAAGCTGGACGGCGACAGGAATGGCGAGACCTTGCGCTTCCTGAAGAGCGAGCTCGCCGCGCTGCGCAAGCGCCTGGACTGACGGATGCCGGTGCGGCTCCCCGTGTCCGGCGGCGGTCCACCGCCGGAACCGCCGCCGTACGGTGGTCTCGGCCACGGCGGCTGGGCCCGTGGCCGCACTTTCCTGGAGCTGGTGGAGCAGTTCCCTGGCGCTCGCACGGAGTTGGAGGCGGCGTTCGCCGGCACCGCGGCGGACGACACGAACCGCGCCTTCTTCGCCGCCTGCCGGCGACGCGTCCGCATCCTCGCCCTCGTCGATCTCGACGCCTTCGAGTCGCGCCTGCAGTTGGCGCAAGTGGAGCGTCTCTGCACCTGGAGCCGCACGCTGTGGATGCGCGCTTTCGTCCTCCGCGAGAACGTGGATCTTCGTCGGCTTTTTCCGAGCTCGGAATACCCACTCTTCGTCTTCTTCGGCGACGACGGCCGCGAGTTCGCCCGCTGGGGTCCTCGGCCGCGGGCGCTGCAGGAGGAGGAAGCCGCAGCGGTCGCGCTCACCGCAGCCGAGCGGGAAGCGTTGCGGCAGCGCTTCCATGACCGCAGCCGCGGGCGGGATCTGGCGCTGGAAGTCCAGGAACTCCTGGCAGCACACGGCGTCTGAGCCATGCCGGCAGGCTCCTTGCCCGCTCCCGGTGCTGCTGATACGATGGCCCGCGCCCGTGACCGAGCGGGCCCGTTTTCGGGGCGTAGCGCAGCCTGGTAGCGCACCTGCATGGGGTGCAGGTGGTCGCTGGTTCAAATCCAGTCGCCCCGACCAGTCCGGGGCTCCCGCGATGGGAGCCCCCTTTTTGTCTCCGCGACGCGAGCTCGCGACCGGTGGCAGCGTCGCGCCGGCAGTGGGCGCCGGTTGTGTCGGTTGCAGAGGCTCAAGGTCACGCTCTCCCCGCGAGGTCTCGATGCAACGCGCACACCACTTCAGGAAGCGCAGGCTCCTGGTGGCCACGGGAGCTTGCGCCGGCGCCGCTGCCGGCGCGTGCTTCCTCTTCGCGCCAGCGCGCCACGACGTCGTCCAGTACCTGCAAAGCGCCGCGCCGATGCCATTGCAGGTGCAAGGCAGCTGGAGTACTCCCGGCATGCCGGAGACCACGCTCCTGTCCTTGCACGACCGGTGGGGGAGCGTGGCCGCGGCACTCCGGTTTCCTCCCGGCCCGGGCCCTTTCCCGGCGCTCATCATCCTTGGGGGCCTGCGCACCGGCCGCCACGCCGTCGACCTCGCCGGCGGCGAGCATGCCATCGCCGTCGCCGCCCTCGATTGGGCCGGTGGCGGCTCCCGGCGTCTGCAAGGCCCCAGCACCCTCCTGCAACTGCCGGGGCTGCGCCGGGACCTACGGCGCACCGCGGTGGCGCTTCGCGATCTGGCGCGCTTCGTGGCGCGGGATCCGCGGGTGGATTCGACGCAGGTGTACGTGCTCGGCGCCAGCCTGGGGACACCGCTCGCAGCTGCGGTCACCGCCGCCGCCGCGCCGGCAGGGCTCGTGCTCTTGTATGGTTTCGCCGATCACGCCGCTGCCTTCGAACATCGCCTGCGAGCCAGCGTCCCTTGGTTGCTGCCACGCTGGTTGCTGGCGCAACTCGGCGCCTCACTCACCGCGGATTTCGAAGCGCGGCGCACCTTGCCGCGTGCCTGCGGCACCCCGGTCCTCGTGGTGAGTTCGCCCGAGGATGCGGCGCTGCCGCGCCGCTGCCGGGAGGCGCTTTGGACCGCGACCTGCGCCCCCCGGCAGCGGGTCGACTTGCCCGGCGGCCACATCGACGCCGGGCGCGATGCCGCGGTGTTGCAGCAGGCGACGTCGGTGATCCTCGCCTGGCTCGACGCCGTGGACACAGGCGGCGCCCCAGCGAGCGAGGCGAGTCGCGCCGCGTCGAGGCGCCGCGGCGACTTGTGAGCCCTCACGGCTTCTGCTAGCGTCGGCTGCAGCTTCGGAGTCTCGATGCGCTTCCTGCTCACCAACGACGATGGCATCCGCGCCGCGGGCCTCGCCGCGCTCGAGCGCACCGTGGCCGGGCTCGGGGAGGTCCACGTCGTGGCTCCCGACCGCGAACGCAGCGGCTCCGGCCACTCCTTGACCCTGGACCAACCGTTGCGCCTCGCCAGCCTCGATGCCACGCACCACGCCGTGTCGGGGACACCTACCGACGCGGTGCTGCTCGCGGTGGAGAAGCTGCTGCCGCAGCGCCCCGATTGGGTCCTCTCCGGCATCAACCACGGTCCCAACATGGGAGAGGACGTCACCTATTCCGGCACCGTGGCGGCCGCCATCGAGGCAACGATCCTGGGGATCCCCGCCATTGCCGTCTCCCTGGTGGGCCGGGAGGGGCTGCTCTTCGACGCCATGCAACCGCTGCTGCGCCCATTGCTCCAGGCCTTGCTGCGCTTCCCCTTGGGGCGCAATCGCCTGCTCAACGTCAACATTCCCAATCTGCCGGCCGAGCGCATCCGCGGCGTGCGCGTCACCCGGCTCGGCTCGCGGCAGTACCTGGACAGCGTCGTGGAACAGCAGGACCCGCGCGGCCGTCGATACTATTGGGTCGGCGGCACCGGGCCCGAGTGGGCAGAGGACAGCCATTCGGATGCATCGGCGGTGCAACAGGAGTATGTTTCGGTGACGCCGCTGATGATCGATCTCACCGACTACCGGTCGCTCGTGGAGTTGGAGGCGTTTGTCGAAACATGGCAGTCACCTCCGAGCTGAAACTCACGCAAGCCCGGCGGCGCATGGTGGAAGCGGTGCGCTCGGGTCGCGGCGTCGAGGACAGCCGCGTCTTGGCAGCGTTGCTCCACGTGGAGCGCCATCGTTTCGTGGAAGCGGCGCTCCTGGACAAGGCCTACGGACCCTACGCGCTGCCCATCGGTGCGGGGCAAAAGATGCCGCACCCGGATACGGTGGCGGTGATGGCCGAGGCGCTGCGGCTGCGGGGGACGGAGCTCGTCCTCGAGATCGGCACCGGCAGTGGCTACCAATGCGCGTTGCTGGCACGCTTGTCGCGCCAAGTGTGCAGCCTGGAGCGCGACCCCGAGCTCGCCGAGCGCGCCGCCGCCAACCTTCGCGCCCTCGGGGTGGAGAACGCCCGCGTCCGCGTCGGCACCAACCTGCGCTGGCCCGAACGCACGCGCTTCGACGCCATCCACGTGAGTGCCGCCGTGCCGGAGGTTCCCGGTGTTCTCTTCGACCAGCTGGCGCCGCAGGGGCGGTTGGTGCTCCCCATGGGGCGCAGCCCGCACCAGCGCCTCCTTCTCTTGGTGCGCCACGGCGAGACCGTCTCCACCGCGAACCTCGGCGCTTGCCGCTTCCAGCCGCTGCAGGGCAAGGCGGGCGGCGCGGCCTGGACAGACCCCTACTGAGCCCCTATAGTGAGCGCCCGAGGCGTGGCTCGCGCCATGCCCACGGCGGCGGCGTCGTCTTCCCGAAGCATGGACGTCCGCCCGCCCACCCGCCATCGTGAGCTTCGTGGAATCGGGGCGTAGCGCAGCCTGGTAGCGCACCTGCTTCGGGAGCAGGGAGTCGGAGGTTCAAATCCTCTCGCCCCGACCACACTTTCCGCGCCGCTTCGCACCTTGATCGGGAGGCCTCCGTGTTCGACCGCGAGCAGGTGGTGCGTCAGTTGGCCGCACGCGTGCGCTCCATTCCCGACTTCCCCTCGCCCGGGATCCTCTTCCGCGACATCACCCCCATCTTGAACGATGCGGATTCGTACCGTGCTGCCGTGGATCTCTTCGTCGAGACCTGGCGCAGCCGCGAGGTCGAGGTCTGCGCCGGCATCGAGTCGCGGGGCTTCCTCTTCGCCGCTCCACTGGCGCTCGCTCTCGGCACCGGCTTCGTCCCCATCCGCAAGAGCGGCAAGCTCCCGGCGGCGAAGTTCGAGCGCTCCTATGCGCTCGAGTACGGCACTGCCACCCTGGAGATGCACCAGGACGCCGTGCGCCCGGGGCAACGCGTTCTGCTCCTCGACGACCTCCTGGCCACCGGTGGCACGGCCCACGCCGCCTGCCAGCTGGTGGAGAGCGCCGGAGGCCGGGTGCTCGAGGTCGCCTTCCTCATCGAGCTCACCGCGCTCGGCGGACGGCAGCAGCTCGCCGGCCGCACCGTGACCAGCTTCCTGCGATACTAGATTCCGGGCGGTCCCGTCTGGGCGATGGAATCTCCGATCCTGGCACCCTGTTCAGGCTAGGATGTTGCACTAGGTGACGACCCCGCCGGTGCCGCCCCCTCGCGGCGGATGCTCCTCGTCTCGTGGAGGTGACATGGGATCGTCTCGACTCGGCGCCTGTCTGGGCTCCGCCCGGGTCGCCCTCCAAGCGGCGGTCCTCGTCGTCGCCGCCGGCTGCAGCGAGAGCCCGAGTCCCGAGGCCGCGGCGCGCACCGCCGCCGCTTCCTCCGGTCGCACACGCATTCCCCAGTTCCCCGTCGAGGTGCAGCGCGTGGAGGCGCGCGACGTGGAGTACCGCGTCGTCGCCGTGGGGTCGGTCGAAGCCTTCGAGACCGTGCAGGTGACGGCGCGGGTGCAAGGCGTCGTCGAGGCTGTGCGCTTCAAGGAAGGCGATCAGGTGCAGCGCGGGCAGGCGCTGGTGGAGATCGAGCCCGAGCGCTTCCACCTCGCCGTGGAAGCGGGCCGTGCAGCGCTGGAGAAAGCCGAGGCCTCCCACGCCGAGGCGGAGGCCGGGCTCGAGCGGCGCGAGGCGGCGGCGCAGCGCACTCCCGGCGTCATCCCGTTCGACGAGCTGGAAGCTTGGCGCACCCGCGCGCGCACTGCGACCGCGGAGGTGGCACTGGCGCGCTCCTCGGCGGCGGCCGCCGAACTCAACCTGCGCGATGCCTTCGTGTGCGCCCCGGTGGGCGGTACGATTCAGACACGGAGCGTGCAAACCGGAGAGTTCGTGCAGCCCGGCACGACCCTCGCGACCTTGCTGCGGCAGGACCCTTTGCTGCTCCGCTTCAGCGTTCCGGAGCAGGACGCGGCGCGGTTGCAACCCGGGATGCTGGCCAGCTTCATCGTGCGCGAGAGCCCGAAACCCTACACCGCTCGCATCACCCACGTTGCCGCCGGCGCCAATCCGGCCTCGCGTCTGGTGAGCGTCACCGCCGAAGTGGAGACCGCCGCCGGGGCGCCGCGTCCCGGTGCTTTCGCCGAGGTGAGCGTCTCGGTCGGCGGCGCCGCGGGAGCGGCCGTGGTCCCAGAGACCGCGGTGCGTCCGAGTGAGAAAGGCTTCCTGGCCTACGTCGTTGCCGGCGGCAAGGCGCAGGAGCGCATCGTCAACCTCGGCATGCGCACTTCCGACGGCCGGGTGGAAGTGCGCCACGGCTTGGCAGCAGGGGAGTCCGTCGTCGTCCGCGGCGCCGAAGCGTTGCAGGAGGGCGCCGCGGTGCGCGTCGTCCCCAGCGTCGGCGGCGAGGCCAGCGCCCCGGCGGCCGGAGCCGGACCATGAACCTCACCGAAGCCTGCATCCGCAAGCCCGTCCTCGCCTGGATGCTCATGGCGGCCACCATCGTCTTCGGCCTCGTCGCCGCCACGCGCATCGGCATCAGCCAATTCCCCGACGTGGACTTCCCGACCATCACGGTGAGTGTCACCTGGGAGGGCGCCGCTCCCGAGGTGGTGGAGAACGACGTGGTGGAGATCCTGGAAGAAGCGCTGGTCCAGGTGGAGGGCACGCGTTCCATCACTTCCTCCGCGCGACAGGGCCGCGCTTCCATCACCGTGGAGCTGGACCTCGCTCGCGACGTGGACCTGGCGCTGCAGGACGTGCAAACCAAGGTGTCCCAGGCCCAGCGCCGTTTGCCCCGGGATCTCGACCCGCCGGTGATCTCGAAGAACAACCCCGAGGACAACCCGATCATGTGGCTCGGCCTCTCCGGCCCCTTCCCGCCGCAGGTGCTGAGCGACTACGCCCGCTACCGCGTGAGCGAGCGGCTGCAAACGGTGCCCGGTGTGGGGGAGATCTCCTTGGGCGGCACCCTGGAGCGCAACGTGCGCCTGTGGATCGACGCCACGCGCCTCGACGAGAAGGGCATCACCATCAGCGACGTGCTGCAGGCCCTGCAGCGCCAGCACTTGGAGATGCCGGCGGGCCTCATCGAAACGGAAGGCCGCGAGGTGAACGTGCGCGTGCTCGGCGAGGCCCTCGACCTCGACACGCTGCGCCATCTCGTCATCCGCTCGGTCGCCGGCAGCCCGGTGTACCTGGAAGACGTGGCCCTGGTGGAAGACGGCTTCGAGGACCTGCGGCGGCTGTCGCGGGTCGACGGGGCACCGGCGCAGGGCATCGGGGTGCGGAAGCAGCGCGGCTCCAACGCCGTCGCCGTGGCGCAGCGCATCCGGGCGGAGATGGAGGTGATCCAGTCCACGCTGCCCGCGGGCATGGAGCTCGGCGTCAACTTCGACTCCACCCGCTTCATCGAGGATTCGGTGCACGAGATCGAGCTCGAGCTCCTGCTCTCCGTACTGCTCACCGCGGTGGTGTGCTGGCTCTTCCTGGGCTCCATCTCCAGCACCTTGAACGTGGTCCTCGCCATCCCCATGTCGCTCCTCGGCACCGTGGCGGTCATCTACTTCCTCGGCTTCACCCTCAACACCTTCACCCTGCTGGGGCTGGCGCTCGCGGTCGGCATCGTCGTCGACGACGCCATCATGGTGCTCGAGAACATCGTGCGCCACGCCGAAAGCGGCAAAGGACGAGCGCAAGCGGCGCGGGAGGGGACGGCGGAAATCACCTTCGCGGCGCTGGCGGCGACGCTGGCCGTGGTGGCGATCTTCATCCCCGTCGTCTTCATGCGCGGCGTCATCGGCCGCTTCTTCCTGCAGTTCGGCGTCGTGCTCTGCCTCGCGGTGCTGCTCTCGTACGTGGAGGCGATCACGCTGGCGCCGTCGCGCTGCGCCCAGATCTTGAGCGTGGGGCGCGAGTCACGCAGCCGGGTGGGGCGAGCAGTGGATCGCGGTTTCGAGCGCCTGGCAACCCTGTACGCCGCGGTGCTGCGCCGCACCCTGCGCCGGCGCGGGATGGTGCTGGCCGGCGCGGCGGTGCTCTTCGTCCTGGCGCTCCTGGTGCTTCGGGCCCTGCCCACGGAGTTCGTACCGTCCCAGGATCAGAGCCGGCTCATGGTGCGCATGCAGAGCGCCGTGGGCTCGGACATCCACGAGACCGACGGCTTGCTGCAGCGTGCCGAGGCGATCATCAACAACCGCCCCGAGGTGCGGCGCTGCATGGCCTCCATCGGCGGCGGTCCGGGCGGCAGCGCTGTCACCTCGGCCCAGGCCTTGGTGACTTTGGTCGACCCCGGAGACCGAGAGTACAACCAGAAGGAGTTCGCTGCCTTGTTGCGCCGCGAGCTCAACGCCATCCCTGGCCTGCGGGCGGTGGTGCAGGATTTGTCGCAGCAGGGCTTCACCGCGCAGCGCGGCTTCCCGGTGGAGTTCTCCGTACGCGGCCCCGATTGGGACAAGCTCGTGGCGCTCACCCAAGAGCAGATGCAGAAGCTGACGGCGAGCGGCATGGTGGTGGACCTGGACACGGATTACCAGGTGGGGATGCCGGAGCTGCGCATCCTGCCGAACCGGGCCCGTGCCGCCGACCTCGGCGTTTCCATCGAGGATGTGGCGACAACGCTGAACGCTCTGGTGGGCGGCGTGCGCGCCGGCAAGTACAGCAGCGGCGGCCGGCGGCTGGACGTGCGGCTGCGCCTGCTGGCCTCGCAGCGCTCCCGGCCCGAGGACATCGACCGCCTGCGGGTGCGCAGCCGTTCGGGCGAGCTGGTGCCGCTGTCGACGCTGGTCACCACCGAGGAGGTGCCGGCGTTGCAGGCGATCACCCGGCGGGATCGCGAGCGCGCCATCACGGTGACGGCGAACGTGGCGCCGGAGCACTCACAGGGCGAGGCGCTGCAGTACATCGGGCGCCTCGCGACGGGCATGCCCGTGGGCTACCGGATGGTGCTCGGTGGCGCCAGCGTGGCCTTCCACGAGTCGAAGAGCAGCCTGCTCTTCGCCCTCATCCTCGGCATCCTCGTCGCTTACATGATCCTGGCATCGCAGTTCAATTCGTTCCTGCACCCGGTGACGATTCTGACCATCCTGCCGCTCTCGGTGACCGGGGCGGCGGCAGCGCTGTGGCTGGCGGGCAAGTCCCTCAACATCTTCAGCATGATCGGTCTGCTGCTCCTCCTCGGCATCGTGAAGAAGAATTCCATCATCTTGGTGGACTACGCCAACCAGAACCGGGCCCGCGGCCTGGACGCGGCTGCCGCCATGGAAGCTGCCGGTCCGGTACGCCTGCGCCCCATCCTCATGACCTCGGCGGCGACGTTCATGGCGGCGCTGCCACCGGCGCTCGGCCTAGGCCCGGGCTCCGAGATCCGCACCCCCATGGCCATCGCCGTCATCGGCGGTCTGGTGGTGTCGACAGCGCTCAGCCTCCTCGTGGTGCCGTCGTTCTACGTTGCCGCCGACGGCGTCGTGTCCCGCCTGCGCGGGCGCTTGCACCTGCGGCGCCGAGCCGCTGCGCCGGCGCCGGACTTGCCGAGCCGCTGCATCGCGCTCTTCGCCATTGCCGCGGCGTCGCTCGCTGCTGCCTCCACCACCGCCACGCCCGGTATGCCAGGTACGGTAGGGGCCAACTGCAGTGCCAGGACGGAGGAGGCCGGGGCGGTCGAAACGGACTTGGCGCCAGAGCTGCTGAGGAGCGGCCTGGCCGCGGTGCTGCAGGGTCATGAGAAAGCACTGCAAGAGAATGCAGCAAGCGGCCACGATACCATCGTATTGCAGAGAGCGTGCGCCGGCCGGTATGGCCTCTCGCGAGAGGAGGAGCTTCGATGGCGCGCACTTCTTCGCACCACGCCGGCAGGGGCCATGGACGGATGTCGCTCGACCTGCCAGCTCGTGTTCGCCGATGATCCGCGCCTGACTGCCACCTGGCAGGCATGGGCGCGTGAGGGCGGCAATCCCATCCTGACGGTGGAGCACGGCAGCGACGGCGTGGAGCGTTGCACCTACGATGTCGTCCTCGAAGGGGAGTAGCGGTATGCCGGGCGCCCTCTTCCCGCCCTGGAGCACGAGCCATGAGCGATAGCCTCCCCGCGCCGCGCGAGCGGCGCGAGCGCCGTGGGCCCGCGGTGGCCTCGCCGTCGGGGCAGCAGGGTTTCGCCGAGCGGCCCGCGGAAACCTCCGACCGGCCCGAACCCCAAGGTGTGCAGGAGTTCCGCCGCCGGGCGCTGGCTCTCGGTTTCGGCATCATCACGCTCTCGATCCTCGCGCTCCTCATCACCATCTACGCCCAATTCGCCGAGCCCATCTTCTGGGGCTGGGCGCTCGCGGTGCTCTTCTACCCGCTGCACCATCGGGTTCTGGGCACCGTCCGCGGCCGGGCGACGCTGGCGGCGGCGCTCAGCACCCTGCTGTCGCTGGCGGTGATCTTCGTGCCTTCGATCTTCGTCCTCTTCAACCTGGTGGACGAAGTGCAGAACCTGTGGCCGCGGCTGCAGTCCACCCTCGGGCCCGATGTCTATCAGGCGATCACCACCTGGTTGGAGGACTCGCCGTTCCGCCGGCTGGCGCACTGGGTCCTGGGGGTGGATCCGGCACAGGGTCCGGTGGTGCTCGAGGCGGAGATCCAGAGGATGGCCCTCGGCCTGCAAGAGTTCTTGCTCGAGCGCCTGCGGACGCTGACACGCAGCTTGCCCGCCATGGCGATCCGTTTCAGCATCACGGTGATCTCGTACTTCTTCTTCCTGCGCCACGGACCCGGCTGGGTGCGGCAGGCACAGCAAGCGCTGCCCCTCGAGCCCGAGCACTCGCAGCGCCTCTTCTCCATCGCCGAACGCACGATCAACGCGGTGTTCCGCGGCGTCATCTTGACGGCGGCGGCGCAGGGAATCCTGGCCGGTCTCGGCTACTGGGTCGCCGGGGCCCAAGTGCCGCTGCTCCTCGCCAGCATCACCTTCATCGCCGCGCTCGTGCCCTTCGTCGGCCCCGTGGCCGTGTGGCTGCCCGTCGTGATCGGCTTGCACCTCACCGGGAGAACCGGCGCCGCCATCGGCCTCGCTGTCTGGGGCACACTCGTGGTGAGCCTGGTGGACAACGTGCTCCGCCCCTATCTCATCGGCCGCGGCATGAAGCTGCCGCTCCTCTGGCTCCTTCTCGCCATCCTCGGTGGCCTCAAGCTCTTCGGCTTCCTCGGCGTCGTGCTGGGGCCGCTGACCCTGGCGCTCGCCGCCGCCTGCTACCGCATCTATGTCGAGGGCCGCCGCCCGGCAGCACCTTGATTGGCGCAGCCGCCGATCCACGTCCCTGTCCTCGAACGACGGCCCAAGTCCCTTGAACGACGTCGGTGACCCCGTCCTGGCGTTCCACCAGGGATGGGGTATCTTTCTCGGGAGAGCGAGGGCCCATGTCCATTTCGAGGAAAGCGAAGCGGTTCCTGCGCGGGCTCGCGGGCTTTGTTGCACTCGCTGGCCTCGTTCTCCTCCTCCGCCCCGAGGACCGGCCCCCGCAAAACGCGCCCCCGGCGCTACCGCCGAGTCGCCCGGCTCCGCTCCAGGCCCCGGTGATCCCGGACCTGCAGCTCACGGAGAACATCACCTTGCGCTTGCAACCGCAGGTGGATCTTCCGCCTGAACCCCCGCCCGTGCCGCCGGAGACACCTGCCGCGCCTGCCGCGGCTCCGGCGCCACCACCGGAATCCGAGGCCCCGCCGGAGTCGCCGGCGCCGCCACCGGACTCGTCCGGCACCCCCGCTCTCGCCGCTCTGGTGCCGGAGGCGACCACGCCGGAGCAGCCAGAGCCTGCGCCGAGCAACCAGCCCCTGGAGCTTTGTCTGCGCCCGCGGATCTACAAGCACCCGAGCGTGCCGGAAAAGGTGATCCGCAAGCGCAAGATCGAGGATTCGGTGCTGTTGCAGTCGCGGGTGGGTAGCGATGGACGGGTGCACGAGGTGCGGGTGCTACGCGGCATCCCCAACTGCGACGAGTGCACCCAGAGCGCCGTCGAGGCGGCGGAGCACTTCGTCTACGACGCCCCGGTGGAAACCGGTGAGGTGTGGACCACGCCCTTCGAGTTCCTCTTCAGTTACAAATACAAACGCTAGACATCGATAGGCACCGGCCCCCCCTCGAACCTTATTTCCACCCCCGGCGGACCCCCGTTCGGCGCTTGCAGGATCTTCACTTCCGCGTCTATGGTCCCTCAGGTTCGAGCGCAACCATGACGAGCGCGGCTGGGGCGCCAGCCCGCTCCGGTCGACCGGAGGCACGCCTCCGGCCAGGGAGGAAGCGGACGATGGCGGGGCATCTCGAGGCGGCGCTCCAGCAGGACCTGGAGCAGATCCGCAGCAAGATCGTCGAGATGGGAGCTCTGGCGGAGAAGGCGGTCCGGGCCAGCATCCGCGCCGTCCTCGACCGGGATCGCCAGGCCGCCTTCGCGGTCATTCTCCGGGATCGCTACATCGACGAGGCGGAAAAGCAGCTCGACCGTCTGTGTCTCGGCTTCCTCGTCCGCCACCAGCCGGCGGCGCGGCTGCTGCGCTTCGCCTACGCCAGCATCAAGATCAACCTCGAGCTCGAGCGGGTCGGCGACTATGCCGAGGCCATCGCGCGGGAAGCGCTACGTCTCAGCCAGATCGAATCGCCGCTGCCCTTCGATCGGCTGGAACAGATCGCCGCCCTCGCCGAACCGATGCTGCACGACGCCATCCAGTCCTTCGTGAATCAGGATCCGGAGCTGGCGAGCAAGACCATCGAGGCCGACGAGACCGTGGATCTGGTGCGCGACAAGCTGATCACCGATCTCACCAGCGCCTTCCGGGACGGACAGCTGCCCTTCGAGGCCCTCTACCCCCTGATCATGGTGATCCGCCGTCTCGAGCGCGTTTCCGATCAGGCCCGTAACATCGGCATGGAAACGCTGTACCTGTGCACCGGCGAGATCGCCAAGCATCCGGGCTCGGGGGTCCTGCGCGTGCTCTTCGTGGACGAGCGCAGCTCGAGCCGCAGCGCTCTGGCTGCGGCCATCGGCAGCGCCCGCGACGAGGCGGGCTTCGTGTTCAGCAGCGCCGCCCTCGATCCGCTGCCGCTGCCGCCGAGCGCCACCGCTTTCATGGCCGCGAAGGGTCTCGACGGTCCCCGGGCGGCACCCAGGGCACTGCTCCAGCTCGACAACCTGGAGCAGCAAGACGTGATCGTCCTGCTGGCCCCCGAGGCCAAGCGCGCCTTCCCGCGCCGGCCACGCAAGGCCGTGCTTCTCGAGTGGTCGGTCGAGGACCCGAGCCTCGTCGCCGGGAGCGAAGCGGACGTGCGCTCCGCCTACGAGAGGGCCTACACATACCTGGAGACCCAGATCCGCGATCTCGTCTTGGCAATTCGTGGCAGCGGCAAGATGTGACCCAGCGAAATGGAGGTAGGGGAATGAGAGGGGAATGGTTGGCGCGCTGGCTGGGCGCGGGCCTCGCGCTCGGCATCGCCGGCGGGCTTGGCGCCTGCGGCGGTGGCGGCGGGGAGAAGGCCCCGGAGAGCGGCACCGCCGTGACGGCGACGATCCAGGTGAAGGGCTCGGACACCATGGTCAATGTCGCTCAGGCATGGGCGGAGGAGTACAAGAAGGTGGCCCCGCACGTGGACGTCGAGGTTTCCGGCGGTGGTTCGGGCGTAGGGATCGCGGCTCTCGAGAAAGGGGCGGTGGACATCGCCAACTCCAGCCGCAACATGAAACCGGAAGAGATCGAACAGGCGCAGCGGAACACCGGCAAGCTCCCCAAGGAGTTCATCGTCGGCTACGACGCCCTTGCTGTCTACGTGCACAAGGAGAACCCCATCGAGGAGATCACGCTGGAGCAGTTGGCCCAGATCTTCGCCGAAGACGGCACCGTCACCCGCTGGTCTGAGCTCGGCATCACCCTTCCCGGGGTGACGGACGACGAGATCGTCCGCGTCAGCCGGCAGTCCAGCTCGGGCACCTACGAGTTCTTCCGCGAGCACGTGCTGCAGAAGAAAGACTTCAAGCTCGGCTCCCGAGACATGAATGGCTCCAAGGAAGTCGTCGAGCTCGTCGCCAGCACGAAGACTGCCATCGGTTACAGCGGCATGGGGTACGCCACGCCGGCGGTGAAGATGCTGCGGCTCGCCGCAGCTTCCGGGGCAGCGTCCGTGGCGCCCACCGTGGCGGCGACGCTGGACAAGACCTATCCCCTGGCGCGTTCGCTACAGGTGTACACGCTCGGCGAGCCCGAGGGGGAGATCAAGCGCTACATCGACTGGATCCTCTCGCCGGCGGGGCAGAAGATCGTCGAGACCAGCGGTTACGTCCCCGTGCCTGCCGTGGCCGGGACGCAGTGACAGAGAGCGTCGGCTCGCCTCCCGGCAACGACGAACCGGGTGGCGTCCCGGCGGGGCCGGGCAGGCTTCGAACCTCGAGCGCCGCAGCGGGCGGCCTGCCGGGGCGTCCGCTCTGGGCCGTGCTCGGCGAGCGGGCTCTGGAGGTGCTGATCCGCCTCTGCGGCGTGAGCGCCATCGTTTTCGTGCTCGCGATCTTCTTCTTCGTCTTCCGTGAAGCAGCGCCCGTCCTGGTGAGCGATCGCTTCTCCCCGCTGCAGTTCCTGGGCAGCGTGGAGTGGTACCCGACCTCGGTTTCCAACGTCCGTTACGGGATCCTGGGGTTGATCGTGGGCACCGCCTGTGTCAGCGGTCTCGCGGTCCTGATCGCGGTCCCATTCAGCCTGGGGGCCGCCATCTTCGTTTCCGAGTTCTGCGGGCCGAGACTGCGTGAGACGCTCAAGATCGTGATCGAGCTCCTGGCCGCGATCCCGAGCGTGGTGTGGGGGTTCATCGGCCTGACGGTGACGAGCCGGATCATCGTCGACCTGACCGGAGCACCGGTCGGGGTCAACGTCCTGAACGGCGGTGTGATCCTGGCGCTGATGTGCATTCCCATCATCACCTCGATCGCGGAGGATGCGCTGAAGGCGGTACCGGACACCTTCCGCGAGGCTGCTTACGCCCAGGGCGCGACGCGCTGGCAGACGGTCTACCGTGTGCTCCTTCCCGCGGCGAAGAATGGTCTTCTGGCTGCCGTCCTCCTCGGCGTCGGCCGTGCTGTCGGCGAAACCATGGCGGTGCTCATGTCCACCGGCCACGCCATACACATCCCCCATGGACTCCTGGACTCGGTCCGTACCCTCACTGCCAACATCGCCGCCGAGCTCGGCGAAGCGCCGGCCCAGTCGGAACACTACCGCGTTCTGTTCCTCACCGGCGTACTCCTGTTCGTCATCACCTTCGTCATCAACCTCACCGCGGACCTCGTCGTGCGCGGCGTGCGCCGGGAGCGGTGACATGACCGACGTCGCCTTGGTACGCTTCGCCGAGACACCCTTCACCCGCAGCAAGCGGCGCACCGAGAGCATGGTGCGCCTGGGGCTGGCGGCCATGGCCACGGCGATCATCCTGCCGCTGGTGGCCCTCGTCTTCTACCTGGTGCTCAAGGCGTGGCCGTCGCTGTCCCTCGAGTTCTTGCTCGATGTGCCGCGGCGGGGCATGACTGAAGGCGGCATCTGGCCGGCCCTGGTGGGCACGGTCTACCTCGTGCTCGGCGCCCTGGCCATTTCCGCGCCGGTGGGCGTGATGGCGGCGATCTACATGAACGAGTACGCCAAAGACAACTGGTTCCACCGCACCATCAATATGGCCGTGATCAACCTGGCGGGAGTGCCGAGCATCGTCCATGCGCTGTTTGGCCTGGGGGCCTTCGTCTATGCCGCACATCTGGGCTACTCGATCCTCGCCGCTGCACTCACTCTCGCCATCATGACCATGCCGGTGATCATCACCTCGACCCGCGAGGCGCTCAATGCGGTGCCGAAGGCTTTCCGTGAGGCCTGCTGGAACGTGGGGGCGACGCGCTGGCAGACCACCCGGGGAGTCGTGCTGCCGAACTCGGTCTCGGGCATCCTCACCGGCGTCATCCTCGAGGTCAGCCGCACGGCGGGGGAGACAGCGCCGATCATGTTCACCGGCGCCGTGTTCTTCAAGGCCGTGCAGCGGGGCGATTTGTTCCCGTACTCGCCCACGGATCAGTGCATGGCACTTTCCATGCATCTCTACACCGTTTCCACCCAGGTGCCGGACGTGCCCGAGTCGTTGCCCTTCGCCACCGCCGTGGTGCTGCTCGGCACCGTGCTCGCCGTCAACGCCCTGTCGATCGCGTTGCGGCTCTGGTTGCGCGGTCGCAAGAAATGGTGAGCGCTGTGAGCGAACCCCTGCGCTGCATCGAGGTCGAGGATCTGCGCCTGTCCTACGCCGGCAAGGAGGTGCTCCACGGCATTAGCTTCGACATCCGCCGCCACGAGATCTTCGGCATCATTGGTCCCGCCCAATCGGGCAAGTCCTCGCTGCTGCGATGCTTCAACCGCACCATCGACTTCGTGCCGGGGGCCAAGGTCTCTGGCCGCATCCGCCTGGAAGGCGAGGACATCCGGCACGTCAAGGACGTCTTCGGTTTGCGGCGGCGGATCGGCATGGTGGCCCCGCTTCCCGTGGGGCTGCCGCTGTCCATCTACGACAATGTCGCCTTCGCACCCCGGGCCGCCGGGCTCAGGGCCAAGAGCCATCTGGACGACCTCGTGGAGCGCTGTCTGCGGCAGGCGGCGCTGTGGGACGAGGTGAAGGACCGGCTCGGCAGCCTGGGGACGGCGCTCTCCGGCGGCCAGCAACAACGGCTCACCATCGCCCGGGCACTGTCGCACCAGCCGGAGATCCTCTGCCTCGACGAGTTCTCCATCGCCATCGATCCGGTGACGACGATGCGCATCGAGGACGTGCTCAAGGAGCTGCGGCGCGACATCACCATCGTCCTCGTCACCAACCTGGTGCAGCAGGCGCGCCGGCTGGCGGATCGCACCCTCTTCCTGTGGAAGGGGGAGATCGTCGAGGTGGACCGCACCGGGGTGATCTTCTCCGACACGCCGCGGGAACGCCGCACTTACGAGTACGTGAGGGGGATCTTCGGATGAGCCCGACGGGCGAGTTCTCCATCGTCACCCGTGAGCTCAATCTCTGGTACGGCACGTTCCAGGCCC
Source organism: Candidatus Krumholzibacteriia bacterium (assembly GCA_035649275.1). Classification (NCBI taxonomy): domain Bacteria; phylum Candidatus Krumholzibacteriota; class Candidatus Krumholzibacteriia; species Candidatus Krumholzibacteriia bacterium. Next base: position 6,667 of record DASRJW010000111.1, on the reverse strand, counting down.
TCTACGACGTCTCCATCAGCCTCCGGCACCGGCTCATCACCGGCCTCATCGGCCCCTCGGGGTGCGGGAAGACGACGCTGCTCCGCTGCTTCAACCGGGTGAACGAACGTTACAGCTACGTGCGCACCACCGGGTCCATCGACATCCTGGGGCAGGACATCTACGCTCGGGAAGTTTCCCTCGTCGAGCTGCGCCGGGCCGTCGGCATGGTCTTCCAGCGCCCCAACCCGTTGCCGCTCTCGGTGTACGAGAACGTCGTCTTCGGCCTGCGCCTGCACCGGCCACGGCGCGACTTCAGCCGCGGCGACCTGGACGCTGCCGTGGAGATGGCGCTCACCGACGTGGGCCTGTGGCGGGACCTCAAGGATCGGCTGCATGTCCGGGCCACGGGCTTGCAGCTCGAGCAACAGCAGAAGCTCTGCATCGCCCGGCTCATCCCGCTCAAGCCCGACGTCATCCTCATGGACGAGCCCTGCTCCGCCCTCGACGTCGAGGGCACCCGAGCCATCGAGGAGCTCATGCTCGCCCTTAAGGAGCACTACACGCTCGTCGTCGTCACCCACAACATGGCGCAAGCGCGCCGGGTGAGCGACGAGTGCGTCTTCATGCTCCTCGGCAAGGTCGTCGAGCACGACCGCACCCAAGACCTCTTCCTGAGCCCGAAGGACCCCAGGACCGCCGAGTACATCGAGGGCCGCTACGGTTGACTGGATCCGGAGAGCCGCTCCGCGCTAGACTCCCGGCTCCTCGACCCCGGGGAGCAGCGACCGCCGGGCCCGGTAGCGCTGCACCTCTGCAGCAGAGTGGGCCACGGAACGGGGGTTGCTTTGTTGCCACGGACCCGTTGGATGGCGTTCTGTCTCGTTTCCGGCCTCGCGCTCGTGGCGAGTCAGGCTCGTGCGGTGCCGCGCTACTCGGCGCGCTACGGCCAGGACTGCAGGCTCTGCCACCACAATCCCACCGGCGGCGGTTTGCGCAGCCTCTATGCGAGCCAGTATCTCGTGCCCGCCGAGATGGTCATGCTCCGCTTGGCGGAGGAGAAGAGAGCGAAGATCCAGCCGCAGGTCTCGGAGAGCATCACCCTCGGCACCGATATCCGCATGGTGCACCACCGGGCGGACCGGGACCGCGAGCCGCCGGAGCTCAACTTCTTCGAGATGCAGGGTGACGTCTACTTTCGCTTTCAGGCGGACGAGCGCTTCTCCGCCTACCTCGATCGAGGCCTCTCGGAGACGCGCGAGCTCTTCGGTCTCGCCTACATCCTGCCCTGGACGGGTTACGTGAAGTTCGGCCGTTTCATCCCCGACTTCGGCTGGAAGTTCGACGACCACCGGCAGTTCACCCGCGAAGGCAAGACCGGCGACGACCTGCTCGGCGATCTTTTCTTCGACCCGCCGGCGAACACCGACGTGGGCATCGAAGCCGGCATCGCCCCGGGCGGCTTGGCGCTCACCGCTTCCGTGTTCAACGGTACCCGCGGTGTCGCCTTCGACCTCGACGATCAACTCGGCGGCGCGGCCCGGGCCCTGTACCGCTTCCACCTCGGCCCCGTGGGCGTGGGAGCGGGCGGCTCCTATTGGTGGAACGAGGAGAACACCAGCCGGCGGACGGCAGGGGGACCCTTCGGTTACCTGCACCTGGGGCGTTTCACTTGGGTCGGGGAAGTGGACTGGTCGAAGCTCGACCCCGCCGAGTTGCGCCCGGCGCCCATCCCGCCCGGAGCCCCGCGCACGGCGCTGCTCACCTCGCACGAACTGGGGGTGCAGATCGTCCCGGGGCTGGATTTCCGGGCCGTCTACAACTATGCCGATCCCGACATCGATCACGACACGGGATACCGCGTCAAGACCGGCGGCGGCCTCGATGCGCTGGTGTCGCCATTCTTCGGCATCAGCGCCATGGTGCACGCCTACCGGAACGAGCCGGGAGCGGACGTCACGGAGCTGACCTACACTCAGTCCGAGATCGTGCTCCACCTCTTTTACTGAACCAAACCCCTGGTCTGGAGATGTCGATGCGAATCCTCACCCTCGTGGCAGTGCTGCTCGCCAGCTCGGTGCACGCCGCCGCTGCCGCCAGCTTCCGCATCCAGCCGGGAAAGCCGAACCTGGTGCGCTTCGTCTCCAAGGCGCCGCTGGAGACCTTCGAAGGCAAGACCACCGAGGTGCAGGGGCAAGTGGCTCTCGATCCCGCCGCTCTCGGCGACAGCATCGACGCCGTGGTGGAGGTGGATCTCGCCTCCTTGGACACGGGGCTCTCGCTCCGCAACAAGCACATGCGAGAGAATCACCTGGAGACCAAAAAGTTCCCCAAGGCCATCTTCCGCGGCGGCAAGATCTCCGAGCTCTCGCGCCCGAACCTCGAGGCCGGACAGAAGACGACCTTCGTCCTCGCCGGCACCTTCGCCCTGCATGGGGTGGAGAAACCGCTGAACGTGCCGATCGAGCTGAGCCCCGAGCCCGTCGAGGGAAGCTCCGGACTCCGCATCACCGCCCGCTTCTCCGTCGCACTCGCGGATTTCAAGATCTCGCGACCCAGCTTCCTCGTCATGCAGCTGCAGGAAGTCCAGCAGGTAATCGTAGAGCTCGTGGCCACGTCTGCCGCCCCGGGCCCGTAGCAAAAGGCGGCCCGGCAGGCGCGGCCGCCCAGGCGTTGCGAGCAGTCGTACGCACCTCGAGCCGAGGAAGGTACCGGCGCTGCATCTCGCTGCACCGCACGAGCGGTCGGCATTGGCGGAGTGCGCGTCTAGGCGGCCAGACGTCTCGCCGCCGCGATGGCGGCACGGATCCCGCGCTGGGCCCGGATCCGCTTCACCTTGGCCTTCTGTGTCGGCTTCAGGCCACGCATGGTGCCCATGTAGCGTCCTTGGAGCTTCAAGGCGGCGCGCTGCGCCGTAGTGAGCCGGCGTTTGCGGCGCGGCTGGCTTCCGTTGGTGCTGCCGGCAGCGGCGAGAACCGGCGCGATGCGGTCGAACGAGCGCACCAGCAGGCGCAAGGCCTGGCGCAACGAGCGTAAGTCCGCGGCTAATGCGGCCTTGGATCTTGGCATGGGGACTCCCTCCCGCGAAATAGTGACCGGCGGGGCAATATACCATACGAGGCCAATCCACCGCGTCGGGGCAACCATTGTGTTACGCTGCCGCGACCAGCCCGCCAATGGCAGCTGGCATTCATTCCATCCAGGAGACAAAGGAGACTCAAGAGGAATGCACACACAGCGCATGCGGAGCGTCCTTTGCAGGGTGGCCGGCGGGGGAGCGCTGGTCGCGGCCTGCTCCTTCTCTGGCGCCGTTGCGGCTGCCGAGGAGCTGAACCGCACGGTTCTGCCCATCCCCGAGCCGGAGTCGAAGCCGATCACGGAAATGGATGCACGCAAGGCCACGGCGCCGCCACGGTTCGAGGTCAAAGCTCCCGCCGGGGCGCCGAACGTCCTGATCGTGCTCATCGACGACATCGGCTTCGGCCATGCGAGCGCCTTCGGGGGTCCGATCCAGATGCCGACGCTCGAGCGTCTGGCGAGCAGCGGGCTGCGCTACAACCGCTTCCACACCACGGCGCTCTGCTCGCCGACGCGAACCGCCTTGCTCACCGGCAGGAACCATCACGTCAACAATGCGGGCGCCATCATGGAGCTGGCGACGAGTTTCCCCGGCAACACCGGGGTGCGGCCGAACAGCATTGCGCCGCTCGCGGAGATCCTGCGTCTGAACGGCTACAGCACCGCCGCCTTCGGCAAGTACCACGAGACCGCCCCCTGGGAGGTCTCCGTCTCCGGCCCCATGGACCGCTGGCCCACCCACTCGGGCTTCGACAAGTTCTATGGCTTCATCGGCGGCGAGACGAACCAGTGGGCGCCGGCGATCTATGACGGCACCATCCGCGTCGAGGCCCCGCATCGCCCGAACTACCATTTCACCACCGACATGACCGATCAAGCCATCGCCTGGGCGCGTTTCCAGCAGGCGATGACGCCGGACCGGCCGTTCTTCATCTACTTCGCCACCGGCGCCACCCACGCTCCCCACCACGTGCCGCGGGAGTACATCGAGCGCTACAAGGGCAAGTTCCAGGAGGGCTGGGATCGCTTGCGGGAGCAGACGCTGGCCCGGCAGATCCAGCTAGGTGTCGTGCCGGCGGGAACGAAGCTGACACAGCGGCCCGCCGAGATCCCCGCCTGGGATTCGCTCTCGGAGGAACGCAAGCGGCTGTTCGCGCGGCAGATGGAAACCTTCGCCGGCTTCGGCGAGCACACTGACCACGAGATCGGCCGGCTGCTGCAGGCGATCGAGGACATGGGGGAGCGGGAGAACACGCTGGTGTTCTACATCGTCGGCGACAACGGCTCGAGCGCCGAGGGCGGGCCGGATGGCACCTACAATGAGATGCTGGCGCTGAACGGCATCGTGAGCGATGTCGCTTCGCAGCTGCCGCACCTCGAAGAATGGGGAGGGCCGAGCACGTTCCCGCATTTCTCCGTCGGCTGGGCCTTGGCCGGCAACACGCCCTTCCAATGGACGAAGCAGGTGGCCTCGCACTTTGGCGGCACCCGCAACCCGATGGTGATCTCCTGGCCGGCGCGGATCCGTGGCGCCCATGGCGAGGTGCGCTCCCAGTTCCATCACGTCATCGACGTGGCGCCCACGGTGCTCGAAGCAGCAGGCCTCCCGGAACCGACGCAGGTGAACGGCAGCCAGCAGCGAAAGATGGACGGCGTGTCGATGCTGTACACCTTCGACGCTCCGCAGGCCCCGGGCCGGCGCACCACCCAGTACTTCGAGATGTTCGGCAACCGTGCTATTTACCACGAGGGCTGGGCGGCCGTCACGCGCCACAGCATTCCGTGGCTGATGGCTCCACTGCCGCCGTTCGACCAGGACCGCTGGGAGCTCTACGACATCGAAGCGGACTTCAGCGAAGCGAACGACCTGGCGGCGCAGAATCCGCAGAAGCTGAAGGAGCTGCAGGACCTGTTCGCGAAGGAAGCGATCCGCAACCACGTTTTCCCCCTGGACGACCGGCGCGTCGAGCGCTTCGACGCGTCGATCGCCGGCCGCCCGGACCTGATGGGGCCGCGCACCTCGCTCACCTTGTACGAGGGGATGACGGGCATCATGGAGAACGCCTGCATCAACGTGAAGGGGCGCTCCTACGCGGTGACCGCCGAGGTGGAGGTGCCGCGAGGCGGGGCGAACGGCGTCATCATCGCCCAGGCGGGCCGCTTCGGCGGCTGGAGCCTGTACATGAAGGAGGGCAAGGTGCACGAGGTCTACAACTTCGGTGGCCTGGAGCGCTCCACGGTTTCCTCACCCCAGGCGCTCGCGCCGGGCAAGCACACCGTGCGCTACGAGTTCGTCTACGACGGCGGCAAGCCCGGCTCGGGCGGCACGAGCCGCCTCCAGGTGGACGGCAAGCCGGCAGGCGAAGTGCGCGTGCCCCGCACCATGCCGTTCGCCTTCTCCGGCGACGAGGGCGCCGACATCGGCATGGACAACGAAACACCGGTGACCGAAGCGTACAAGGAAGGCGACAACAAGTTCACCGGCAGGATTCTCAAGGTGACGGTGGAGACGCAGCCGCCAACTCCGGCGCAGGCGCGCTAGCCCGGCGAGGGCGGACATCGCCACACCGGGACGACCCGGTCGTCTTCAGGGCTTGGAAACGCCGGTGCGCTTCTGCAGTGCGGCGTAGAGCGCGTCGTAGAGGAAGGACGCCTTCTCGACCGTCTCGTGGTCGTCCCGGGCGACGAGGGGGAAGCCGCGGGAGATGGCGACCAGGCCGGCGGACTCGGGGGTCATGTCCACGTGCTCGGCGAAGTCGGCGCCGTGGACGATCCGCGCCATCGCGACGAGGGCTGCATCCTCGGCGCGGTGTTCCTGGACGAGAGCCTCGAAGGAACAGCGCCCGTGGTCATCGGCGTGTGGATAGCGGGCGCCGGGGGCATCGAAGCCGATCGCGCCGCGCTCCCGCTGCACGGCGGCTACCGCCTCCGGCTCCACGAAGAGGAACTCTGCTTCCGGGTCGACGAACCGCCGGACGAGCCACGCCGTCGCCGCCCGATTCACCTGGATGCGCTTGCGTGTGACCCACAACATTGCTCACCCCTTCCGTGTCTCGATTCTCGCTCTGGGATCCTACCGCACCTCCGTTGTCGACAGGAGACTACTTGACTAATCTCAAGTGTCACTCGAAGTTACGCGTGCGTGACGAGTAGGTGCGGGGCGTCGAAGGTTTCGCCGCCTCTGCGGGAGTCCGCTACACTGCAGGCAATCGCCAGTCAGGAGCCCAAGGAGCCCGCGTGGACGACTCGAGCCGCTTCGATTTGGCCGTCATCGGCAGCGGCCCGGCGGGGCAGAAAGGCGCCATCGCCGCGGCGAAGCTGCAGAAGAGGGTCGCCCTCGTCGACCGCGAGGAGATGATCGGCGGCGTCTCCTTGCATTCCGGCACCATTCCGAGCAAGACGGTCCGTGAAGCCATCCTCTATCTGACCGGCTTTCGTCAGCGCTCCTTCTACGGCCAGAGATACACCTTGAAGGAGAACATCTCCATCCACGACCTGGCGTTCCGTGTGCAGACCGTGAAAGAACGGGAGAAGGCGGTGGTGGAAGACCAGCTGAGGCGCAACGGCATCACCATCTTCCACGGGCAGGCGCGCTTCCTCGACCCGCATC
>DASRJW010000110.1 GCA_035649275.1 Candidatus Krumholzibacteriia bacterium | reverse complement strand
TGTCACAAACTTTTCCTTCCGGGACGGCACGGGCCGCGGAATCGGCCTGGTCAATCAGGGTGAAACCGGCGCTCTCAGTGAAGCGTTTTCCGACCTCTTCGGAGAAGTATTCGAGCTTGCTGTGACGGCGACCACTGACTGGATGACCGGGACGGGCTCGATTCTTAGCCCCAGAAGCCTCATGGACCCACCCTCTCTCACGGATGTCTATCCTTTCCCTCCTTTTCCGGATCGATTCCATCATTCCAATTACTACTGTGGCACGGAGGACAATGGCGGCATCCACCACAACTCCACGGTCCTGGGCAAGAGCATGTACTTGATGTCCGAGGGCGGGACGTTCAATGGGTGTGCGATCACCGGGGTCGGTCGCGCAGCGGCCGCTCGGATCTGGTTCCGAACCATGACGACGTACTTGACGCGGACCGCGACGTTCAACGAGGTCTATACCGGCATCAACCAGGCGTGCGCCGATTTGTACACCGCCACGACTTGTGACGAGGTGCGCAAGGCACTGCAGGCGGTCGAGATCGACCAGCCGGGCTTGTGTAGCGGCCAGCCTGCGCACATCGCCGCCTGCGCGAACGTCGCCGATGTGCCGACCGAGGACTCGATGAGCGGCACCTTTCTACGCGGCAGCGTGCCGAACCCGACGAACGGCGCCGCCACCATCCAGTTCCGAGTCGCAGCCGCTTCGACCGTCACGCTCGAGATCTTCGACGTGGCTGGCCGCCACGTTCGCACCGTGGCCCACGAACCCCTCGTACCCGGGCTCTACTCGCGCCTTTGGGACGGCCGCGACGACGCCGGGAACCCGATCCCGGCGGGGATCTATCTCCTCCAGCTGCGCGCCGGCGCCGAGCAACGAACTCAGAAGCTCGTGGTGGCGAGGTAAACTGCGCCCTTCCCTCTCCAACCACCTGTGAAATAGCGCCTTCCAGACCCGCTCCGCCCAGGCCCGCACCCAAGATTGCGGCTGCCGCCGCCGATGCATCAAAGGCACCGAACCAGCGGACCTGCTGCTGCGTCTTTACTGCGTCCCCCCGCCTCGCCGACTTTGCGTTCCCTAGGAGGGCGGCACCATGGTTTCCCGGACTTGGTTTCCCCTGGCTCAGGCGTTCATGCTTTCCGTATTCGGGCTCTCGAGCCCCGCGGGTGCTACGGATTCGCTCGCACCTCTCACGGAACTACCGTCGCTCGCGGACTTGCCCGAGCGCTGGACCCAGATCATGGACCTCTTCGACGTCCCGGGAATGGCCGTGGCCGTCGTCCAGGGCGAACGACTCTACGCCCAGGGATTCGGCAGCCGCGATCCACGCTCGGGCGCCCCGGTGACTCCGGAAACGCTCTTCTACATCGCTTCCATCACCAAGACCTTCACAGCGACCACCGTCTGCGCCCTGGCTGATTCCAAGCGTCTCTCCCTCGACGATCCAGTCCGCAAGTACCTGCCTCGCTTCCAACTCGCCGACTCCTCCTTGGCGGCGAGGGTGACGATCCGCGATCTCCTCTGCCATCGTTACGGGATCCGGAGCGGCCCGATCGTGCTTCTGGACGCGTATACGGGGGAGATCACCGAGGACCGCTATTACCACTGGCTCGCCCAAGCCGAAACGGCGGGTACGGTGGAGTACTCGAACGTTCACTTCACGGTCCTGGGGCGCGTCATCGAGGCCGTCACCGGCAAGTCCTGGCGGGACGAGCTGGCTCGGAGCATTCTGGCCCCGGCGGGCATGGTGCGCACGACCGGATATGCGAGCCAGATGTACGCGGATCCCAATGCGGCGGTTCCGCTCGAGCGCGTCGACGGCGCCTGGCGAGCTGTGGAGCAACGCAAGACCGACCGCACCATGCACGCCGCCGGAGGTCTCGGTAGCTCCGCTCATGAGCTGGCGCGCTGGCTGCGCCTGCAACTCCAGGATGGCACTCTCGATGGAAAGCGCATCCTATCCAAAGAGACGACAGGCGAGATGCGCGCGACGCAATCCAAGCTGGACGAGCCGGATGGTTCGATCCGGATCATAGAGGGCTTCGGGTTGGCCTGGTCGGTCGGGACGTTCAACGGTCACCGGCTCTGTCAGCACTCGGGAGGCTACGACGGAGCTTCGGCGTATGTCGCCTTCCTCCCCGACGACGGCGTCGGGGTCGTCGTGCTGCTCAATGCCGGCGGCCCTGCCCGCGGGCTCGGCGACATTGCGGCGGTCGACGTCCTGGAACGTCTCACCGGCACGAAATCGGCCTGGGACGTCTACGACCGGTTCACGAGGCGGGCGCGAGAGAGGAAACAAACCGCGGCGGAAGAGCAGGCCTCGACTCCCCCGCCGTCTTCGGCCCCGCTGCTCTCCCAGTCTCCTTCCGCATACGTGGGCTCGTTTTCGAACCCCTGGTGGGGAACCTTCGAAGTGCAGGCGACGGAAGCGCGACTCGCCTGCCGGCTGGGTGAGATGGCGCTCCCCATCGGACCCTCGGCGGCAGGCAACGACCACTTCACCGTCGCGGATTTCTTGGACGAGAACATCTCCGGACAGTTCCTCGCCGCCGACGGCAAGTCGGTGGAATCCATTCGACTGCTTCATCCTCGCTTCGGTGAACTGGTCTTCCACCGCTGAGCGGGTCGCCCCCGGGGCCCCGCCGGTGCTACCCTGGTGCCGACGGAACCAGTCCGTGCCGAGTGCCGGGCCGGCGTCGAGCCGCCCGGCCCTCGTCCCGAAAGCCGGAGAGACGGTCATGCAAAACTGGAGCTTGAGTTCGAGCGCATTCGAAACGCAGGGGCGCATCCCGCAGCGGCACAGCGGCGATGGCGTCGATCTCTCACCGCCACTGACCTGGACCTCAGCGCCGGCGAGCTGTCGCGAGTTGGCGCTCATCGTCGACGACCCGGACGCACCCAGCGCTACACCGTGGGTTCATTGGATTGTGTACAAGATCCCGGCGAGCACGACGGCACTGGCCGAAGGCATCCCGACCACGCGCACGCTGTCGCAACCCTCGGGAGCCGTGCAAGGGACCAATTCCTGGCGGACCGTCGGCTACCGCGGCCCCGCACCTCCCCCTGGTCACGGCACGCACCACTACTATTTCAAGCTCTACGCTCTCGATGCGGTCCTGCCTCTCGAAGCGGGTCTGGACAAGAAAAAGTTGCTCGCCACCATGGAGGGACACGTGATCGGACAGACCGAATTGATCGGCACCTATTCGCGTTGACCTGGGTTGCCGCGGTGGGCCCGCGGAAGGCTCCGTATGACCCGCTCCGCCCATCCCACCACCTCCGAGCCCGGGCGCAACGAGCTCCTCGTACGTCTCCAAGGGAGGACAGCTTGACTTCGATCCCCGTGGCTTCCATCGGCCAGATCTTGTTGCGCGAGTTGGACACGCTCCGAACCGAAGTCGAGGCCTATGAGCGAGACGAGGATCTATGGAAGGCGTTCCCGGGCGTCGCCAATTCGGGTGGCACCTTGGCGCTGCACCTGTGCGGGAACTTGCGGCACTACGTCGGCTTCCATCTGGGCGGCGTCCCCTACGTGCGTGACCGAGCCGCGGAATTCAGCCAGCGGGACTTGCCAAAGGCCGAGATCCTGCAGCGAATCCAGGCCGCTCGCGACGTGGTCGAGTCGACTCTCCCCCACCTCGATTCGCAGCGTCTCGCCGCCGACTTCCCCGAGAAGGTGGGCGGGTTCACACTGAACACCGCCGACTTCCTCGCCCACCTGGCCTCGCATCTCGGCTATCACCTCGGCCAGATGGACTACCACCGCCGTCTGACCTCGACTTCCACGTCGAGTGTCAACGCCGTTTCCGTGGCCGCCCTGAATCCCGCCCGCAAGTCCTGATCCGCTCCGGGTCTCCCGAGGAGCGGAACTCGTGAGGATTCCGTGATTTGCGGCGATGCCCTCGGGCTTCACGGCCGCTCGCCTCCCTCCCGTCAACATCGTGGACACGCACCGTCAACGTTGTCGACGGTCTCAACACCCTCTGCGCGCCCTAGGTGTTGTGGTTCCTGCAATTGCATCTTGGCACGAAGCTTTCTTGCACCTCTTGCATCTCCTCGTGCCCCCATGCGAAGAGAAAGGCGATGCGAAGCACCGCTCACTGTTCTCCATCTCCGCCCAGGCCTACCTCGGGACGGCGTTCGATGCAGACCGCTCACTGTTCTCCATCCCTGCCCAAGCCCTACCCCGGGACGGCGATTCGATGCAGACCGCTCACTGTTCTCCATCCCTGCCCAGGCCCTACCCCGGGACGGCGATGCGATGCAGACCGCTCACTGTTCTCCATCCCCCGGTTCAGAGAGGGTCGCGACAGCGAAGGGTCAAAACGGAGGTGAAGGGTAGGGTTCCTTCGTAGACGTGTTGCAGCAACGCGTTCGCCTGCAACTCCCCTGCCCGGGCGGCGAAGTGGCTCCCTGAGGACTCAGGGGACAGCAGTTGTGGTTCTTGTCGCGGCTGCAGGGGCGCTCCGCGCGGCCAGGAGAGCTCGACTCGAGCATCGCCGTGCACCAGGATCCAACCCTCCGCCGTGGTCTGCACCTGGCAGTCCGGGTGCAAATGGAGGCGGCTGACCACTCGGTGAGCCCCGGGGCCTTCGACGCGATCGACGATGCGGAGCAGTCCTTCCTCCCATTCGAACCGTCGCTGCACGCGCAGGCGCTTGTCGAACCATGGGACGAGCTCGGCCGCGAGACTCGAATTCGTCGAGGACACGACACGTACCTCGGAGCGCCGGGCGACACGGAACGCCGCCCAGATCTCGTGCTGCTCCTTCCCGTCGATCTGGATGGTGTTGTGCGCGCCCGTGGTTCGGCAGGCTTGACGAGCTGTCCCTGGCTCGTAAGTGAAGGTGCCGGAGTCGACGACGAACGGCGCGCCGTCGCACCACAGCTCGAAGGAAAGCGAATCGCAGTGGCCGTGACCGCTCAGGTGTGGTGGCCCGACGCCGCCCACGTCGGCCAGCGCCACGAGTCGACCGTCGCGCCAGACCAGGAGTCCCGCCTCGCTGAGGAGGAGCGGCCCAGGCAATGGTATGGGAGCTTCCAGGCCTAGACGGGCAGCATAGGCGGACAGCTCGACCGGACTCGGCGCGCCGCCGATCCAGGCGTCGCCGAGCAAAGGCACCTCGCCCGAAGGCATCGCGGTGGCGGTGGCGAAGGCGAGCATGCGTGAAGCCACGTTTTGGACCTCGGCGGCTGTCGCCACGTCGAGGGCGCCTGCGAAGTTGAGGAGATCGAGGACATCCTCGAGAGCCGTGCAGTGGTACATGAGGCTCGGCTCGAGGTGGCCGCCCTCGGCGCCGACGTGGTGGCGCAACTCGCGGCGCAGCAGGGGCGTTGCTTCGCGCCGCCAGCGTCGAGCTGCAGCGTCGTCGAACAGGCTCGCTGTCACCAGGAGAGCCTTGACGTCCTTGAGCACATGGGTGCCGAGGAGATGGCGCTCCAGGGAACGGGAGAGCCATTGCGCCTGCACGTGGATGCTCCGGAGCAAGCGTTCGCGCCAGCCGGGCTCGGCGGCAGGCCCGAGAATCGCAAGCGCGTCGATCCAGTTCACCAAGCGGAGCGCGGTGGGATACGGCTCCCAGCCGATTCCTTTCCCCGGCGGATGGTGCTCGATCCAACGCCCCACGAAGGTACAGAGGGTTCGAAGGCTTGGCCCATCCTCTCGGGCGAGATCTGCCAAGGCGGGCAGGGCGTCGAAATAATGCAGGGGATAGTTCCAGGAAGCGCCGAGATCCGGGGCCAGCCAGGGGGCTTCGAGATCGAGGTGTCGCTCCGTCCCCCAGAAGCGGAAGCTCCCGGCGAGCACATCGGTCTCCGGAGCCGTCCGGCAGCGCGGCACCCGTGGACCCCAGCCCTCCCTGGGGGCCAAGGCGGCTGGGGCAGAATCCGCTCGCGGAGCCGGCCGCAGGGTGCCTAGGCGCCGGCGTAGCTGGTAAACCACCTGCTCGGCCCGAAGCCGTCGGATGGTCTCGAAATAGAGCCTGGGGGTTCCGGCCTGCACGGATCCTCCTCGACGAAACTGGAACTCCTCGCCGGTTCCTGCGTTTCACATGGTACGATTGGCCCGGACGAGGCACGTGCGAGATCGAATTCACCGGCGCTCACTGATCTCGCGTGCTGCCCGCCCGGGCCATCGTGCCTCTGTACGGGCCCCGGGGGGAGGTTCTCGTGGGGTTCCGGCCGGGATCCGGGCCCTTCATGGCTTTGGTCGTCGTCTGCGGCCTCATCGTCGGGACGGCGGCAGGGTTCCGGCTCCGCTCCATCGCCTTACGACCGCTCGCCTCTTCGACCCCTGGAGGGCGAGATCAGGAGCTCGACCGACAAGCTCCCGCCTCCCTTCCAGAACGACCTGAAGCGACCCCGATAACGCGCCTCCCCCTCAGCACTTCTCCTTTGCTCGGACCTTCTGGGCCCGATTCCAGGCGCTCCCTCCGGTCGTTTTCCCCGAGCAGTGGCCTCGACCGCTTCGCCGACGTGGCCGCCGCAGTGACCCCGGCCGTGGTGACCGTCATCAGCCGCCGCCGCCTCGAAGGAGACGACAACGGCCTCTTTCAGCGCTTCTTCGGCGGCGAGCACCCATCGGTGCAAGGGCACGGTTCGGGCTTCATCCTGCAGGAAAATGGCACCATCCTCACCAACAGCCACGTGGTCGAAGACGCCGAGGAACTGGTGGTGCGCCTGAGCGACGGACAGGAATACAACGCCACCGTGGTCGGCCGCGACAGCCACACGGACATCGCCCTGATTCATGTTCAAGCCGCCAGCCTGCCCGTCGTGCAGCTCGGGGATTCCGACGACGTACGCGTCGGCGAATGGGTCCTCGCCATCGGCAGCCCCTTCCGCGCCTCTCTCGGCAGCACCGTCACCACCGGCATCATCAGCGGCAAGGGGCGGGACGACGTGAACGTCACCGACTACGAGGACTTCCTGCAGACCGACGCCGCGGTGAACCCAGGCAACAGCGGCGGCCCGCTGGTGAACCTGCGCGGCCAGGTGATCGGGATCAACACCGCCATCGCCACACAGAACGGCAGTTCCCAGGGCGTCAGCTTCGCCATCCCCATCAACCTCGCTCGCGACATCGCCACGCGACTGCTGCACGACGGTCACGTCACCCGCGCCTGGCTGGGCGTGGACGTCGAGGCCGTCCCGACCGAAGCCGCCCGCGCGGCCGGCATGCCGCACCCGGCGGGCGTCCGCGTCGGCTCGGTGTACGCGGGGAGCCCCGCAGCGCGCGCGGGGCTGTTGGCCGGCGACATCATCGTCGCCCTGGACGGACAACCCCTGGAAAAGGTCTCCTCCTTCCGCAACCGCATCGCCCTCTTCCGACCGGGCCAGAGGGTGGAGCTGCTGCTGCTCCGCGAGGGCGCCACCCAGTCGCTGCATGCGGTCCTCGCCGAACTGACCGAAGAGATGCGCGAGGAACTGGGGCGACGCCCGCGCCCGCGCCCCACGCCCTAATCCTGGAACTCCGCGTCCAGTGCCTCGGACAGCGGGTCGTGGCCGCTTTCCGCCTGGCGCTGCCGCGGTGAGCCCGCCGCGCTGGCCTCGAGCGCCGCCCGGATGGCAGGCAGGGTGCGCACCGTCTCCTCGTATCCCGCCTGGATGATCTCGTCGAGGCGCGTGGTGTCCTGCGACAGTTCGAGATCGAGCTGCGGCTTGATGTAGATGTCGAAGTCGTCGAAGACCATCTCGGCGAATTCGTCCTGCATGATGAGCGACATGGCGCGCCAGACGACGCTGAACAAGTCCTCGCCACGTCGACGGACGATGGAAGAAAGCCGGTGCTCCCGGCGGGCTCGCTGCAGGTCTTCGTGCAGCTGCGTCCGCGACCTCCGGCGCACGGCGCGCACCGGGATCTTCACCTCCACCTCGTCGTTCCCCAGGAGGTGCACCGGGATGGGGCGCAACAGTGCGCCATCCACCAGTTGCCGGCCTTGATAATGGAAGGGCGCGAGAATCCCCGGCAAACTGATGGAAGCCCGGATCGCCGGGATCACTGGCCCGCTGTCGAAGACCACCTCGCTGCCATCGGCCAGATCGCAGGCGGGGATGCGAAGCGGCAGGCGCAGGTCCTCGAAGGTGAGGTCCGCGCCGACGAAGGCTTCCAGCATGCGCGTCACCTCCTGGCCGCGGAGGATGCCGCTCCCGGAAAAGCTGAGGTCGCGGAGCAGGATCGAAAGCACCCGACGCTTGCGGAAGGAGTCGCGGAAAAGGGCGCTGCAGTCGTCGATGGAGACCCCGGCGGCGTAGGAGGCGGCGATGATGGAGCCCATGCTCGTCCCCGCCAGCCGGTGGATGCGCAGGCCGTCGTTCTCGATGGCGCGCAGCACGCCGAGCGCCACCAGCCCGAACGGCAGGCCCCCGCCGAAGGCGAGACCGAGGCGAGGGCCACCGGCGGCAGCGGCGCCGGGTGGTGCACCGGCGGCGGGACGCGCCACGTCATGGTTCGGGCGGGAGGCAGGAGAAGGGCGGCGGGATGGCATGGGCGACCTGACGGGCTTGAACTAGGCCAGCTCCTCGCCCAGGAAGGAGTTTACCAGGGCACGTTCCAGGACCCAGCGCGACGGCAACGCCAGGGACTTCATCTGCACATCCGCATGTTGCAGGTTCCGCAACCACAGGGCGAGCTGCTTGCGGGTGAATGAGGTCGCCTGTGTCGCCAGATCGGCGACCGCGAAGGGGGGCACTTCGAGACGGGTCGCGAGCTCCTTCTCCTGGCGCACACCCCGGTCCTGCAGGAGCTTGAGACGGAGCAGCTGGCTGACCTGCCGCGCCAGCACCGCGACCACGCGAATGGAGTCGTCGTCCACTTCGAGGATCCGGGTCAGAGCCTGCAGGAAGCCGCCCATGTTGTCGGCACGCAGCGCCCGGTTCACGGCCCACACCTCTTCTTGACGGTACTGGCCGACGGTCGCGGTTACCTCCGCCGCTCCGACGCGACCGCTTTCGCCGTAGCGCAACACCACCTTGTCGACCTCGTTGCGCAGGTCGAGGAGCGAATCCCCCACCCACTGGACGAGGAGCACGCAGGCCCGCGGTTCGGCCTGCACGCCTTGAGCGGCGAAACGCTGTCGCACCCAGTCGGGGAGCGCAGCAGCGGGCGGCGCTTCGACCTGCAGCACCCGCGCCCGTTTTTCCAGCGCCTGGGCGATGCGGGTGCGGCGATCGAGCTTGGCGGCCACGAGCACGAGCACCGTGCTCGGGGTCGGCTGCGTCAGATACTCGAGCAGTGCCGCCTCGGCTCGCGGCTCTCGCAGCGACATTTTCTCGAAACGGCGCACCACGACGGCGCGCCGTTCGCAGAGGAACGGGTAGCTCTGTGCTTGCGCCAGGAACTGCCGCGCTGCCTCGTCGTCGCCTGAGTAGACGTTGAGATTGAAATCGCGGTTCGCCGCCGGCACCGCGGCTTCCAGCAAGATGCCGACGGCTTCCTCGGCCAGAAGCGTCTCCTCACCCAGGACTGCATACAGCGGCCCGGGGCCCCCTTCGCGCAGCTCGCGGCGCAGGGTTTCGGCATCGTAATTCTTCGTCCGTGAACGAGCTGCCATGCTCTCTTCCTGTTCTACTGGAAGGGCCCCGCTTGAACTCGGCCCCGCCGGGCGCCGTATCGTGCGGTTACCAGGCCCGCACCGTCTTGTCCAGGATCTTGTCGACGATCTCTTTCAGGGCCTCATCGAGGGCGCGCTCGAAGCCCGGGTCCCCTTCCTCGATCCGATAATTGCCGTCGCCGCTCACCGCCGCGTCCTGCCACAGGACCTCGCCGGTGCGGATATCGTCATACTTGATCGAGCAGGAGACGACGACGATGTACTCCTCCTCGGTCTCCTCGGCGCTGCGGGTGAGCACCGCCTCGGTGAGGCGCCGCAGCGTGCCCAGGAGCTCCTTGTCGGCGAGATCGCGCTCGTTCTCCCCCTGGTAGACGTGGATTTCCTTGTCGCGCTGGAACTCGAGGACGAGCTGCTGGGTGAGGCGGGAGCCGAGATCCGGCGCTCGCTCGCCGCTCGTCTCGTCGGCGAAGAAGGGAATGTAGATGTTGCCGACGTTGGCGGCGCTGCGCCCGGTCGTGTTGTAAGCGCAACCGGCGAGCAGAAAGAGCCATACCCAGAGGACCCGCAAGCCCACCTCCCGGCTGCCGCCAGGATAGGCCGCCGGCGGGCTCGCGGGCAAAGGTCGGGCCTACGGCCGCTCCGCCCCCACGTCCCGAGCCCCCGCCTCCGGGGCGCCCGGATCTTCTGGAAGCACCATGTCAGGGGTCTCGACCGAGCCCGTCGGAGCGCCCCCACGCTTGCCCATCGGGCCGTCGGTGGGACGCTCCTCGCGCTGCGGCCGGCCGGGGCCGCGCTTCCGCTCCGTGTTGATGTCGTAGATCTTCATCCGGTAGCGCAGCTTGTCGCGTTTCATCTGCAGCAGCTCCGCCGTCCGGCTCTGGTTCCAGTTGCACTGCCGCGACGCCTTGACGATGAGATCGATCTCGACATCGCTCATCAGGCGGTCGAAATCGACGCCGTCCTCCGGGAGCGGCCGGGCGAGGACGTTTTCCAGCCGCCGCACCGCCGACAGGTTCATCGACACCTGGCCGGCGATGGGTAGCTGCGGCGGCAGCAAGGTCTCACCGTCCTCCAGCAGGACGACTCGTTCCAACATGTTCTTCAGCTCGCGGATGTTGCCGGGCCAGGGGTAGTTGAGCAGCATCTCGGCGCACTCCTGCGAGATGTTCTGGAAGTTCTTGCGGAACTGCTTGTTGTACAAGTGCAGGAAATGCTTGGTCAGCACCAGGATGTCTTCCTTGCGCTCCCGCAGCGGTGGAATGAAGACCGGCACCACCTTCAGCCGGTAGTAGAGGTCCTCGCGGAAGGTCTTCTGCTCCACCGCCTGTGCCAGGTTGCGGTTGGTGGCGGAGATGATCCGCACGTTGACCGTGATGTCCTTGGTGCCGCCGACGCGCTTGAAGGACATGCGCTCCAGCACCCGCAGCAGCTTCACCTGGATGGTGAGGCTCATCTCGCCAATCTCGTCCAGGAACAGGGTGCCCCGGTTGGCCAGCTCCATGAGGCCCAGCTTCTGGCTCTTGGCGTCGGTGAAGGCGCCCTTCTCGTGGCCGAAGAGCTCGGATTCCAGCAGCTCTTCCGGGAGCGAGGCGCAATTGATCTCCATGAAGGGCAGGTCGTGGCGCGCCGACATGCGATGGATCATGTTGGCGATGACGTCCTTCCCGGTGCCGCTCTCCCCTTCGATGAGCACGGTGGTGGAGTCGCTTTTCGCCACCTGCTGTACCGTGTTGTAGACCGCTTGCATGGAAGGGCTCTGGCTCGGGATCACCGTGGTGTCCGGATCGAGCTTGTGCCGGCGGCGCAGCTGCAGCAGCTCCCGGGCGAGCTCCCGCGACTTCAGGCCCTTGTCGATGACGAAGAGCAGCTGCTCGAGGTTGATGGGCTTGTTGACGTAGTCGTAAGCCCCCAGCTTCATGGCTTCCACGGCGGTCTTGATGTCGCCGAAGGCGGTCATCATGATGACGCAGATCTCGTCGAGGACGTCCTTGAGCTCCGCCAGGACCTGCAGGCCGGTGCGGTCCGGCAGCTTGAGATCCAGGAGCACCAGATCCGGCAGCTCACTGTTGATGGTCTCCACCGCCTGCGTCGCGGTGGCGGCGGTGCGGACCTCGTAGCCCTCTTCCACGAGCGTCTTGCTCAGGAAGTAGCGAATCGAGTCCTGATCATCGACGAGCAAGATCAGCGGTTTCACTGGCTCCTCCCCTCAGGATCCGTCCCAATGGCAAGCACAGGTAAAAGCAGCTGCCGTGTCCGGGACGGCTTTCGACCACGATCTGCCCGCCATGGCTCTCGACGATGTGATGGCAGACGTACAGGCCCAGGCCCGTTCCTTTGGCCTTGGTGGTGAAAAACGGCTCGAAAATCTTGTCCCGATCCTCGTCGCTGATGCCGTCGCCGCGATCGCGGACGCTGAACACCAGACTGTCCCCCGGGCCGCGGCGCAGGTGCGGCTGCTGGCCCGAGCCCAAGCGCAGCTCGATCTCCACCGCACCCCCCGGTGGGCTGGCCTCGACACCGTTCTGGATCAGGTTGATGAGCACCTGCTCGAGGCGGCCGGGGTCCACTTCGAGCGCCGGCAACTCGGGCTGCAGGCGCAGGTCGCAGCGCACCTCGTGCTTGGCGAAGCTGGGCTCGAGCGCTTGCAGGCTGCGCTCCACGAGCGCGCCCATGTCGGTCTCCCGCAGGCGCAGCTCCATCGGCCGGCCGGCGGTGAAGAGGTCTTCGATGATGCGATTCAGCCGGTCCACCTCGTCGAGGACGAACACGGCGTGCTGCGCCCGCTCCCCCTTCATTTGTTTGGTCATGTACTGGATGCCGGCGGTGATGCCCGCCAAGGGGTTGCGGATCTCGTGGGCGATGCTGGAGGAAAGTCGGCCCAGCGCCGCCAGCTTGTCCAGGTTGCGGATCTGCGCTTGCATGCCCTTGATCGCCGAGAGATCGGCGAACTCGCCGACCACGCCGTAGACGTGCTCCTCCTCGTCGCGCAGCAAGGAGGTGGTGAGCTGGATCGGCAGGGTGGCGCCGGCGGCGGTGTGCAGCACGGCTTCGACGCTGCCGACGCTGCGGCCGCCCTCCAGGGCTTCGCGCAACGGATCACGGCCGGTGGCGTCGCGGATCAGCTGCGCGCTCGGCCGTCCGGTCACCTCGACCTCGTGGTATCCGGACAAGCTCTGGCCGGCCTCGTTGAAGAGGGTGACGCAGCCGTTCAGTCCCACCGACACCAGACCGTTCGACATGGCGCCGATGACGTGATCGAGGAAGCGCTCCTGCAACTGCAGCTCTTCGTAGAGCCGGGCGTTCTCCAACACCGTGGCCACGTTCGCCGCCAGCGTCTCCAGCATCACCAGGTCCACCCGCGACAGCGGCTGGGCGCGCCCGGCGTCACTGACTAGCAGGCAACCGAGGAGCGGGAAGCCGGTGCAGGTCCAACAGCGGAAGCGTCCCCCCTGCCAAAAATCCGCATCCGGTTCGTTGGCGAACTTCTCCACCCAGTCGTCCACCACCGCTTCCGGACAGAGCGGGCAGTGCTCGGCGACGCAGCCCTTGCGGCTCCAGATCGCTCCCACCGGGGCCTTCTTGAGCAGCGGCACCACGGCGTACGTGCCGCTGGTGCATTGCGGCAGAAGGGGATCGCCGTGCAGTGAGCCGGGAGGATGGGTGGCGGCGTCGCGGATCAGATAAGAGCGCTGGTGCCCCAGGCAACGGGAGACCATGCCGCTCACTTCGGGGAGGGCGAAACTCTCTTCCACGGTTTCGTAGCCGTCACCCTGACGCCGGCGCAGGCCGCCTTCGAAGACTCCCTTTTCCGGCGACCAGGTGAAGACGCCGTACTCGGCGAATCCCACGCCGCGGTTCAGGTACTCCACCACCGTCGCCACGATGCGCTCGCGGTCCAGACCCGAGATGATCTGGCTGCCGAGTTCCTTCAACGCCAGCAACTGGATGTTGGTGTGGATGAGCTTGAAGTAGGCATCGTCGAGATCCCGTGCCAGACCGTGGCTGCACTCGGCGAGTGCGGCGACGGGATCGCCCCAGACGCCTGGACGGGGGCTCTGCTGCTGGGCGCCGCGCACCGCTGCCGCCTGCGCCAGAGTGGCGGCGCACAGTCGCGCGTGGCGTCGTTGCAGGACGAGGCCGCCGGCGAGCAGAGCACCGCAGCCCGCGAGAATTGCGAAATGCGGCGGCACGACCATGCTGAGTGAAACGACGCAGGCGAGCGTCCCCAACATCCAGAAGCTCACCGAGCGTGGAAACATGCGCCAGAACCCCCTGCCGCGGCCGGCACCCGCCGGGTGCGCCGCTGGGTAAAACCCCGCAGGGGAGGAGCAACTTTCTATCCAACCAGGGAGTGCGAGGGGAAGCGCTGGGGCATCACGCTGCTGCGCGGAGGAGCAACGCGGCGCGTTCGATCAATCGAGATCTTGCGCCCGAACCGCAAGGCGCGGCGAGGCGAGGAGCACCGCGGCGCCGAGAAAGACGGCGAACCAGAGCGTCGCTCCACGCGTGAGGAGCGTGGCGGCGGCGGCGTGCTCCTTCCCGGCGCCGGCCTGGACCAGCATGAGCACCATGGTGACCTCGGTGCCGCCGAGGCCGCCGGGGAGGAGCACCAGCGCACCCACGATGGTGGCGAAGGCATAGACGAAGGTCGTGTAGGCCAGCTCGACCTCGAGACCGAAGCCGCGGCAGACGAGAGCGAATCCCAGACACTCGGCGAACCAGGCGCAGCTCCCGAGCGCCGTCGCCTGGAAGACGAGCGACGGCCGCAGCAGCGAGCGCATCCCCTCGAGGGCGTGCTCGAGCTTCTCGCCGAATCGACGCAGCCGCGGCAGGCGCTCGACGACGCCGAGGACGAGGTGCGCCGCCGGCGGCGAAGCGAGAGCGAGAAAGAGCAGCACCGTCACCGCTCCGGAGGCGGCGACGGTGGCGAAGCCGGTGCGATAGACCAGGCAACCGGCGAAGACCAAGACGAGGAGCGCGGTGAGATCGGTGAGGCGTTCGGCCACCACCACCGGACCGGTGCGCGTCACCGGCGCCCCCGTTTGCGCCCGCACCAAGTACGCCTTGAGGAGCTCCCCCATCTTCCCCGGAGTCACCGACAACGCCAGGCCGGCGAGGAAGATGCGCAACGACAGCGGTGCGGCCAGCTCGATGCGCCGCTCGCGCAGGTACAGCTGCCAGCGGCAAAAGCGAATGGCATAGTTGAGGAGCGAGAGCCCCAACACCGGGGCGAAGAGTCGCCAGTGGAAGGCGCGCAACGCCGCCTGCAGCTTGCCCCAGTCGGCGTAGGCCGCCACCCCCAAGTACACCAGCGCCGCGACGGCCAGACCGACGCCGAGTCCGTGCAGCAGCTTGCGATTCACCAGGATGCCCCGTGCTAGCGGGAAGGCAAGAGGGTGCTCCGGTACCAGTCCACGGTGCGCGCCAGACCGCTCTGGAAGTCCACCGCGGGCCGCCAGCCCAGGAGGGCCTCGGCGCGACGCACGTCCGCCTGGGAGTGCCGCACATCCCCCTGCCGCGGCGGTGCGTACTGCGGCCGGAAGTCGACGCCGATCAGGTGCGCCAGACTGCGGAAGAGCTCGTTGAGACTGTAGCGCTCGCCGCAGGCCACGTTCACCACCGGGCCGCCCTTGGGACCGCCGTCGCAGGCCTGGAGGTTGGCGGCCACGACATTGTCGATGAAGGTGAAGTCACGAGACTGTTCGCCGTCGCCGTAGATCGTCGGCGCCGTGCCGGCCAGGAGCTTGGTGATGAAGATCGGGATCACGGCCGCGTAGTGCGAGTTCGGATCCTGATGGGGGCCGAAGACGTTGAAATAGCGGAGCGCGATGGTGTCCAAGCCGTAGAGGCTGGTGAAGATGCGGCAGTACTCCTCGCCCACCCACTTCTGCAGCGCGTAGGGCGAGAGCGGCCGGGCTGGCATGTCCTCGTGCTTCGGCAGCGCTTCGGTGTCGCCGTACGCCGACGACGACGCGGCATAGACCAGGCGCTTGACGCCGGCGTCGCGCGCGGCGACGAGGACGTTCAAGGTGCCCACGACGTTGACCGTGTTGGAGAGGAGCGGGTCGTCGACGCTGCGCTGCACCGAAGCCAGCGCCGCCTGGTGCAGGACGAAGTCCGCGCCGGCCACGGCGCGCCGCACCGTGGGCAGATCGGTGAGGCTGCCTTCGACGAGGGTGATACGATCGGCGACCCCCGCGATGTTCTCGCGCTTGCCTGTGGAGAAGTCGTCCAGGACGACGACGGTGTCGCCACGCCGGACCAGCGCGCGCACCAGGTTGGAACCGATGAAACCGGCGCCGCCGGTGACGAGGAAACGCATGGCAACCCTCCGCACGGCGAGCCCCGGGCTGCAAGCCGCATTCCAGGGACGAACAACGGTCGGGAATCTAGCACAGCCGCGCCGCGGCGCGGCAAGCGCTCTCAGCTCCGGACGGGGTCCGGGTCGAGGTCGGCGGTGGTGCGGACGATGTTCTTCCCGGCCCGCTTGGCGGTGAACAACACCGCGTCCGCCTGCCGGATGAGGCCGTACACGTCGTTGGCGTCGTGAGGGAACACCGCCACGCCGAAGCTGCAGGTGACCTCGCCCGGCTGGACGAACTTGAACGGATGCCGGGCGATGGCCTTGCGGGTGCGCTCGCTCACCGCGCGGGCGCCCACGGCGTCGGTCTGCGGCAGCACCAGGGCGAACTCGTCGCCGCCGTACTTCCCCACCACGTCGGTGCCGCGGCAATTGCCCACCAGGAGCTGCGCCACCTGCACCAGCACTTGACTGCCGGCGAGATGGCCGAAGCGCTCGTTGTAGATCTTCAGGTGATCCACGTCGGCCATGACGAAGGCGAAGGTTTGGCCGTAGCGCTGCGCCCGGCGCAGCTCGCTGCGCAGCGCGCGCAGGAAGGAGCGGTAGTTGAGGATTCCCGTGAGGCCGTCCACCAGGGCTTCCTGCTGCAGGCGCTGGTAGAGAGCGGCGTTCTCCAGGGCCACCGCCGTCTGGTTGCCCAGCGCCGCCAGCAGCTTGAGATCGGCGGGGGTGAAGCCGACAGGACGGTTCTCCCGCACCGCCACCAGCATCCCGAGCTGGCTCACCTTGGTGAGCAGCGGCACCGCCAGCACCGCGCCGGTGCCGCGCACCAGCAGTTCCTGCGGCAGCGGCGGGTGCCACTCCCCCGCCCGGCCGACGAAGGGGGTGGCCTCGCGCTCCAGCCACTCCAGCACAGGCTGCGGGCAGGAGACCTCGTCGCGGTACAGAGTCGAATCGCTGCCACGCAGCGCGTAGCGCTCCACCCGGCCTTGACGCATGCGGAGCACCATCACCTGGTCCGCGCGCAGCAGCTCGCGGCAGCAGTCGAGGACGCGTTCGTAGAGCGGCGCCTCGCCGCGTTCGACCCGGGCGAGGCTCGTGATGTCGAAGAACGCTTCGAAAAGCAGATCCTGTTCCCTGCTGTCCACGCAGCCGCTCCTTCGAAGACACGCGTTGGGTCTGGAGCGTGCAAGAGGCATACCACGGCGGGAACGAGCTTTACTCCCGGCGCCAACGCCGGAATTCGGCCAGGACGCGGAGCCAGCGCCGCAGCGCCACGGCGCCGAGAGCCGCGACCAGCGCCGGGAGGAACCAAGCGAAGGCCGAGAGGCCAGCGATCTTCCGCAGCGAGGTCACGAGAGACAGGCTTTGCACCAGGAGCACGGCGCAGGCGAGCACGAGAGCGCCGATGACGGCGAGCTGCAACAGGAGTCCGGAACGGTATTCGCGGCGGAGCGCCGGCAACGACTGCAGCCGTTCCTGCCAGGCCGCCTCGTCCTCGCGCCGCTGCAGCGGCCGTAGCAAGCCGAAGGTGGAAAGGGGTTGCCGTCGCGGCGTTCCTCCGGGGCGCCGCCGGGGCCGCATGCTCATCGTTCCGGATCCTTCTGCACGTCTTCGAACTCGCCGTCCACGATCTCCTCGCGCAGATGTCGCGGCATCTCCTGACGCCCCTGCACCGGGGGCTGCGGCGCCTGGCGGCGGGGTCCGCGCACCAAGCGCAGCAAGCCGAGGCCGAGACGCGCCAGCACCACCACGAAGAGCAAGCGGAAGAGGAAACCGAGCACCCTGCCTCCTCAGCGGAGCACGACCAGACGCACCACGGAGATCTCCTGCTGCCCCCCGGGTCCGGCCCATTGCACGCGGGCGAAGTAGATACCGCTCGGGATCTCGAAACGGGAGGTGGCACCGAGGAGCGGCACGGTGACTCGGGGCTCCCGGGCCTGGAAATTCGGCTGCACCGTGGTGTGGTGCGACGCCACGCGGCGGCCCGCGGCGTCGTAGAGCTCGGTCAGCAAGCTGCCGGGGCGCTCGAGCCCCAGGCTCAGGCTCGCCTCCTCCAAGCTGCGCACCGGGTTCGGCCGCACCTGCACCGGCAGCCCCGACTGCGCCGCGACGACGAAGGGAGCGGTGTAGGTCTGGCTGGTGCCGCCGCCGCTCCCGGTGGTGAGACGCACCGCGACGCGGTTCTGTCCCGTGTCCTCCGGGAGAATGGGGACCGGATCGACGACGAGCTCGAGTCGATCGGCGGTCTGCAAGGGCCGCACGGCGCCGCCTTGGCTGAAGCAGTCGTCGTCGCTGCAGTCGAGTAACGGCCGCACCGCCCCGCTCGCGCTCTCCACCCACATCTCCACCTGCAGCGGCCCGCCGTACGCCGCGCCCGTGCTCACCACGGTGAAGCTCGCCGACAGCGGACCACCGGGCCAGAGCCGCCAGGTGCCCGCCGCCGCGTCGTAGGGGAACGGCGTGCCTTGCGGCGCGATGAGCAGCTTCACCCCTTCCGGCGCGAGCAGTGCCGGGGTCTGCTGGCCGCCGCTCTCGAAGCGCAGCACCCCGGCCAGGATGGCCCGCGACACCTCGACCAACTTCGCCGAGCGCACGTCGAGCCCCGTGTCCCTCGGACGATGGTAGGAGGCGTAGTTGCGCAGCGTGCTCACCGGCGCATCGGCGCCGAGGAGCGCCGGCACGTTGTCGAGCCAGAAGCTGTTGTGGTCCGAGGCCAGCGACTCGTCCAGCTCGCGCCGTACGGTGAGGGCGATCGGCGGCTGCACCGCGGCGACCGCCTCGGCGAGCACGTCCGCCAGCCAGCGCGAGGCGACGTTGTGCACGAGTTGCAAGTTCGTTCCCAGGCTGTCCGAGCCCACCATGTCCATGTTGTAGGCGGCGAGCACCTTCGTCCCCTCTTGCTGCCGGCGCTCGACGTACGCCCGGCTCCCGGCGAGGGGCGGCTCGATCCCCTCGGCTTCTTCGCCGGAGAAGGCGATGAACTCGAGGTCGAAGGCGAAATCGAGGCTGCCGTCCCGCACCCCGGCGGCGACGCAACGCAGCACCTCCAGCACGCAGGCGACGCCGGTGGCGTTGTCCTCCGCTCCCGGCGTGGCGGAGAGCGGCTGGCAGGCGTTGCGCGCCGCTACCCAGGTGCTGTTGCGCTGCCCTGTGGCGTCGATGTGAGCGCAGACAACGAAGGTTCCGGTACCGGGGACGCTGCCCGGCAAGCGGGCGATGACGTTGTAGGTGGAGTCCACCACGGTAGCGTTGTTGCAACGGCGCGAGCGGGGAAAGCTCTCGCGGCGCACGCTGGCCCCGGCGATCCCCTGCACGGCGCGGTGCATCACCGCTTGCACACGGGGACTGTAGAGCATGTCGAGAGCGGCGCTGAAGACGTGCCGATCGGCGTCGGCGCCGAAGGGATCGCGGGTGAGGAGCGCCATGCTGGCGAGGAGCGAGTCCTCCGACACCGATTCCAACAGGCTCTGCAACGCCGGCCGCGGTTTGCCCACGGGCCGGAACACCCAGGGCGCGAGCTCCGGCGGCGGGCCGCGGTCGAGAAGGCTCCGCGGATCCACCTGGTGCGGCGGCAGCACCAGGCCGCCGTGGCAGCCGAGGACTTCCGGCGGCCAGTCCTCCGGCGGACCAGCGAGGAGCCACACTTCTCCCGCCGCGGCTGCGACCGTTCCGAGCCGCAGCGTTTCCAGCAGCGCGAGGGTGCCGGCGTGGTCGCTCCGTCGCAGCGCCTGCTGCTCCTGCGGCCGCAACAGCGCCAGCTCGGTGCCGCGGCCGTGGCTCCCGAGCACACGCCCGCCCCAGGTAGGTGCGAGAGCGCGCGGGTCGCGCGTTTCGACGACGACGAGACCACTCTCGACCCAGCGCACGTCGACGCCGCCTTCCTGGGCGAGCGCCTCCACGACCGCTGCGGTGGGGGATTCGAAGACGACGACGAAGAAAGGCGGCGACTCGGGCGCGGGCTTGCTGCGCCCAGGAAGCAAGAGCAAGAGGACGAGAACGGCGAGGCTGCGGGGCTTCACTTCTTCTCCATGGCCTCGCCGGTCATGGGCACGAAGCGCACCGCGGCGAGGGTGTCGCTCACGAAACCCTCCGCCGTACGCCGGATGCGGAGCAGCAGCTGCTGGCCGCCGCCTACCGGGAGCACCATGCGCCCACCCAGCCGCAACTGCTGCCGCAGCGGTTCGGGGATGTGTTCCGGTGACGCGGTCACCACGATGGCATCGAAGGGCGCCGCCTCGGGCCAACCTCGATAGCCATCGCCGCTCCGCACTTGGACGCGGTCGTAGCCCAGGCGGCGCAAAGTCGCCTGGGCGCGCTCCGCCAGCTCCGGGATGATTTCGATGCTGTAGACCTCGGGCACCAGCTCGGCCAGGACCGCCGCTTGATACCCCGAACCGGTGCCGATCTCGAGGACCCGCTCCTGTCCCTCGAGCTCCAGGGCCGCGGTCATCAAGGCCACGATGTAGGGCTGCGAGATCGTTTGTTCCCAGCCGATGGGGAGAGGCCGGTCTTGGTACGCCGAGCCGCGGACGTCGGCCGGCACGAACTCGTGCCGGCGCACGCGCCGCATCGCCCGCAACACCCGCTCGTCCTCGATGCCGCGCGCGGCCACCTGCTCCACGACCATGGCTTCCCGGGCGCGCTCGAATTCTCGTTCCCGGGCGGGGTCCTCTCCCCCGCCGGGAGCCGCGCCACCCAGCGTCATGGCCAGAAGCATGCAGACTCCGAGGGCTGCGAGAGCGGCACCGGACCTCCTCGACGACCTCACCCTAGCCTCGCAACATCCGATGAGCAGACGAGATACACATCTGGACCATAACCTTTGCGGAGGCTGGGCGCAAGCCGGTCGGCGGTGCGGGAGCGAGGTGACGGTTCCGGGTCGCAACTATAATGGGCTCCGAGGCATTCCCAGGAGGCAGACGTGGCCGAGCTCATTCCCGCCCCCTTCGGCACCTTGGTGCACCGAGCCTTCGTGGAGTACGAGCGCACGCGGGCCATCTTCGAGCTGCCGGAGCACAAGTTCTACCGCAGCCGTCCCGGCTACGACCTCGGCGTCCAGTTCCACGGCCAGCAGGCCACCAACGCTCTCGGTCCGGCAGCGGGACCGCAGACGCAGATGCTGCAGAACATCGTCCTCTCCTGGCTCGCCGGCGCGCGCATCCTCGAGCTCAAGACCATCCAAGTGAACGACCACCTCACCATTCCGCGGCCGTGCATCGACGCCACCAACGTCGGCTACAACGTCGAATGGTCCCAGGAGCTGCGCCTGGAGAAAGCGGTGCGGGAGTACGTCGGGGCTCAGATGTTGCTCGAAATGCTGCGGGCAAGCGGCGTCCTCGACGGCGCTTACGAAGACGAATCCTTCGCCCAGTCGGAGTGGATCTTCGACCTCTCGGTGGGCTACGACTTGAAGGGTCTGCGCCACCCGCGGGTGGTGGAGAGCATCCGTGCTTGCATGGACGCAGAGAGCATCATCGAGGAGCTGCGACCGCAGATCCCGGAGCGCTACCACGGCCTGCGCGACCTGCCCTTCCGCCGCGACCTCGTCCAGAGCGCTACCCTTTCCACCTTCCACGGCTGCCCGGCGGAGGAGATCGAGGGGATCGGGGAGTTCCTCCTCCGCGAGCTGGGATTACACCTGACGGTCAAGCTCAATCCGACCCTGCTCGGTGTCGAACGCTGCGAGCAACTCCTGCACGACGAGCTGGGCTACACCGACATCCGGCCGGCGCGGGAACACTTCGAGCGCGATCTCCAGTTCGAGCAGATGGTGCCCATGGCGCAGCGTCTGCGGCAGAGCGCCGCGGCCCTCGGCCTCGGCTTCGGCCTCAAGCTCACCAACACCTTGGTGGTGCACAACCACCGCCCTATGTTCGCCGACGAGGTCATGTACCTCTCGGGGCAGCCCCTGCACGTGTTGACACTGCACATCCTGCGCGACGTGCGCGCCGCCCTCGGGCCCGAGCTGCCCATCTCGTTTTCCGCCGGCATCGACGCGCACAACTTCTCCCGCGCCATGGCCTGCAACCTGACGCCGATCACCACCTGCACCGATCTGCTGCGCCCCGGTGGCTTCGGGCGCCTGCCAACGTATCTGACCAACCTGGAAGCGGAGATGCAGCGGCTCGGGGTGCGTTCGATCGGCGACTTCGTCCTCCGCGCCGAGAACCACGGCGAGGCCGCGGCGCGCGCCGCCGTCGGCGAGCTTCGCGCCGCCTTGGAGCGCGCCGCCCGGCCCGGCGGCGACCCACGCCGGCAGGCGGATGTGCTCGAGTTCACCCAGGCTCTGGAGCGGCGTCTCTGCGAGGCCATCCGCGGCTCCCCCTATCACGACGTGCGTGCCGCCCTCGGGGCGGTGTGGAAGACGCGGCCGCTCTTGCTCCGCTCCACCCTGCGGGTCGAGAACGAAAGCGCCGACAGGGCGCAGCTCTACCGGCGTCTGGTGGAGCTGGCGGCCGCCGCGAACATCGACCCGGTGGTGGAACGCGCTCCCCTCGAACCGCGCTACCACGCCGCCCGCAACGCCCGGGTGCCGCGGAAGATCGGCTCGCACCTGCAGCTGTACGACTGCATCAACTGCGACAAGTGCATGCCGGTGTGCCCGAACGCCGCCAACTTCGTCTACCACGCCGTGCCGCAGGACTTCGAATACGTCGACTACACCTGGCAGGACGGCGCCCTGGTCGCCGTGCCGGGTGGGCGCTTCGTCGTCGCCAAGCAACACCAGATCGCCAATTACGCCGACTTCTGCAACGACTGCGGCAACTGCGACGTCTTCTGTCCCGAAGACGGCGGCCCCTTCGTGGAAAAGCCCCGCTTCTTCTCCAGCCTGGAGTCGTGGAGTCGCGACGGCGGCATGGGCTTCTACGTCCGTCTCGGCCGCCGGCACGGTATCTGGGGTCGCTTCGCCGACGGCGGCGAACATTTCCTCCAGCGCGACGCCGACAGCGGCGCCACCACCTTCCGCAGCGCCGCGATGGAAGTGGACTTCGACCCGAGCACGCACCGGCCGCTGCAGACCCGCTTCCCCCGCGGCCCGGTCGCTGCCGGCACGCGGCTCGACATGCGCGCCTATCACGTGCTGCGCACGCTCCTCGCTGGAGCGCTCGATCCCACCACGGTGCACATGATCAACACGCCTCAGTTCTGAGGCAGGGGGCCGCCGCCGGGCACTTGCAAGCGCAAGCGGATTTCGTCCACCGCGAAGTGCAGCCGCGCCGCCAGCTCCAGCGCCGCATCGAGCATGGCCCCTTCGGGGAGATCGGCGCTGGGGGAGGCGACCGCCACCACCAGGCGCTCCACCAGGCGGTGCAGGTGCTCTTCCGATTCGGTGCGGTCGAGTCGCAGCTGCAGTTCCTCCGCCAGCGCCAGCAGCTGCTGCGCCGCGCCGAAGGCGAAGCGGTCCGGCCGCTGGCTCAGCTGCTGGGTCTGCTCGCGCAGGAGCGAGCTCAAGCTCTTCGCCACCGGTTCCAAGCGCAGGCGCAAGCCGAGCTCCTGCGCCAGTCGCAGGACATCGCGCAGACGCTGGGTCGATTCCCCGCCGAACGGCGGACGGAGCGCCGCCGCCGCCGCTTCCAGGTCGACCTGTAGGCTGAGCTCACAGGGGGTGCGCAGCTCCTCCGGGAGCTCCAGGCCGATGTCGGCGAAGTCCCGCAACAACTCCACGCTCTCGTCGAAGAGAGCGCGAGCATGCAGGCGCGCTGCCGCCACGCGCTCCAGCGCCAGGCTGGTGGCGATGTGCCGGCGTTCGGCGGCAAGCAGATCGCCGATGCCGCGGGGGCGTGCCCCGTAGTGGCCGGTGAGCACCCGTTCCAACTCGAGCCGGGTGAGATCTTTCTTGAGGCGGCCGAGCTCGCGGCCGAGCTGCTCGTGGGCGGCCCGGTCGGCGGCGCTGGTGAAGCAAGCCAACAACCGCGGGGCATACTGCAGAACCAGATAGGAGAACTCCCGCCGCTCTTGCGTGCGTTCCTCTCGCAGCCGCAGGTGGCCGCGCCGCCCGCCGTGGCCGGCGAGCACGGCGGTGCTCTCCTCCTCGGCTTCGACCTGGAAGCCGTAAAAGCGCTTCGCCCCGGCGGCGAGGTCGAGGGCGCCGAGCACCGCCCGCGCCGTCACCGCATGCTCGGCGCTGCGGAGATCGGGACGCACCCAGTTCTCGTAGATCGTGCGTCCGGTATCGTGACCGTTGTTGCTGCGCACACGCTCCAGCGCTGCGAGCAGCGTCTCCTCCAGGTCCTCCCCCGACACGCGCCGCATGAGCTCGACACAACGGGCGGCGTAACGCAGGATCTGCACCGTTTCGATCCCGGTGACATCGGCGAAGAACCAGCCGCAGCTGGTGTACATCGCCATGGCGTGCCGCTGCGCCTCGAGCAAAGTGAGCGCCGCCACCTGCTTTCCCTTCCCTGCTTCGGGACGCAGGTGCCCGGTCAGGAAGGCGTCGAGCCGGTCTCCATCGCTGGGCCAGGTGGCGACGTCGACGAAGTCGTCCCGCGCCTCCCAAGGGTCGTGGAAGAGTCCGGCACCGTGGCGCTCGAAGAGTGCCGCCGTCGCGTCGCGCAGGCCATCCAGCGCCTGGCGCAACGGCCCGCGCCAGGCCTGGTTCCATCCGGGGGGCGCGCCGGTGGAGCAACCGCAGTCCCGCACCCAGCGCCCGACCCCGTGGGCGCAGCTCCAGGCGCTGCCTTCCCCCGCCTCTCCCGTCTCCAGCTCGACTTCGTGGGCTGGCTCGAGCTCTTCCAGGATCTCACCCCAATTGGTGAGACGAAAACCGCGCAGCGCCGCCTTGTCGCTGCAGAAGGATGCCACGCACATGTCGGCGAACGGCTCGTGGTGACCGAAGGTCTCGCCGTCCACCGCTGTCGATACCAGCTGCGGCCCGGCGCGCTCCGGATCCACCACCAGCGCCAGGCGCTCGGCGAGCCGGTCGGCGCTGTGCAGCAGCTTCTCGAAGGCCATCGCCCGCGACACCGGGCCGTCGTAGAAGAACACCACCAGGGTGCCGCCGTTGCTGGAGCGCACCAGGTAGGGCCGGCGCGCATCGATACGGCCGCCACCCACTTCTTGCCACGCCCCCCCGGCGAGCGGCCGCACCCGCCGCGCTTGATAAGGCGAGAGCACGGTGAAGCGAACGGCGCACTCCACCAGAGCGTCCACGGTGCCGCGGTGGATCGCCGTCTCCGGCAGCCACATGCCTTCGGCTTCGCGCCCGAAGCGGAGCGCGAAGTCGCGCTGCCCCCAGCGGATCTGGGTGCGCCGATCGCGCTCGTTCGCCAGCGGCAGGATCGAATGGTGGTAGGCCTGGGCGATGCCGTTGCCGTGGCCGCGGCGCCGCGCGCAGCTGCGGCGGTCCGCCTCTAGGATGCGCCTGTAGGTCTCCGGGTGCGCCGTTTCCAGCCAGGAGAGCAGGGTCGGCCCGACGTTGAAGCTCAGGTGCTCGAAATTGTTGACGATGCGGCGAATGCGCCCGAATCCGTCGAGCACCCGCGAGGCGGTGTTGGGCCGATAGCACTCGCGATAGATGCGCTCGTTCCAGTCGTGGTACGGGTGGGCGCTGGGCTGCTCGGGGATCTCCTCGGTCCAGGGGCTGTCGCGAGGGGGTTGGTAGAAGTGACCGTGCAAGACGACACGGGAATCGGGCCGGCGCGAACTGGGCATCCCCTCACCGTCCGGCGTAGACCCGGTAATCCAGGTCCGGGAGGAGGTTGTCGCTGCGTTCCATCGCCAGCAGCTCCGCCTCGTCGACCCCACCGTCCCGCAGCATCTCCGCCAACTGTTGCAGCCGGTGCAGGTGCAGCCGGGTGCGCTTCACGGCGTAAGGGACGACGGTGCCGGTCTTCATGATGAAAGCCCAGTCGCTGCTCTGCGCCAGCAGCAGCTCGCGCGCCGCCTGGTTCAGCGCCCGGCGCTCGACACCCGTCGCCTCGGGATGGGCCCGGGCGAGCTCGACCATCGTGCGCGCCGCCTGGTCCAGGTGGCGGTAGATCCAATCGTTCGAGCCCTCGAGCCAGACCTCGGCGTAGCCCTTGTGGCCCCAGCTCGAGAAGCTCGGGCGTACCACCTGCTGGCGCGGATGGCGCTCCAGGTACTCCATGGGCGTGATCGGCTCGACGAGGTCCTGGTCGTAGTGCAGCTTGCGGAAGAGGTAATCCAGGAACTGCGGTCCCTCGAACCACCAGTGGCCGAAGAGCTCGGCGTCGTAGGGCGAGACCACGATGGGTTCTTTCCCCATCACCCCGCGCAGGTATTCCACCTGCTTGCCGCGGTTGAACAGGAAGTTGCCCGCGTGGTGGGCGGCGGTGTCCAGAGCCACGTCGCGCCGGTAGGGCTGCTTGTGCGGGGTCCGGCCGGTGATGGCGTAGTACTTGATCCCGGTGTTGATGCGCAGATCACCGCTGTGGATGTAGGGGCGGATGTAGTCGAGATCGAGATCGTGACCGATGTCGCGGTAGAACTCGCGGTACTCGTAATCCCCCGGGTAACCTTCCTCGGCGCTCCACACCTGCTTGGAAGACTCCAGGTCGCGGCCGAAAGCGGCCACGCCGCCGGGACAATAGACCGGGGCGAAGATGCCGAACTTGGGCCGCGGCGTGCCGTAGAGGATGCCGTGAGCGTCGACGATGAAGAAGCGGATGCCCTCTTCCTGCAGCACCGTCTCCAGGCCCGGAAAGTAGCCGCACTCGGGCAGCCAAATCCCCCGGGGCCGCCGCCCGAAGTGCCGGACGTAGTCCGCCGCCGCGATGCGCACCTGGGCGCGCACTGACTCGGGGGAGCTCTGCATGAGCGGCAAGAAGCCGTGGGTGGCGCCGCAGGTGAGGATCTCCAGGTGGCCGGCGTCCTGGAGGGCGCGGAAGCCGGCCACCAGGTTACGCCCCGACCGCTCCACGAAGGTGCGATGGCAGTCGCGGAAATGGGCCGCGTACATCTGGGCCAGGACATGGAAGCGCGGCTCGTGGCGGGTGCGGTGCACTTCTTTGTCGGCGAGCTCGATGAGCAGCTCCAGGTGGTGGACATAGCGCGACACCAGGAGCTCGTCGGTGAGCATCGCCAGCAGGGTCGGCGACATGGACATGCTGGCGCGGAAGTGCACGCCGTCCCGCGCCAGGGATTCGAAGACGTGCAGGAGCGGCACGTAGGTCTCGGAGATGGCCTCGTAGAACCAGTCTTCTTCGAGGAACTCGTCGTACTCCGGATGGCGCACGAAGGGCAGGTGGGCGTGCAGGACGAGGGCGAAGTAACCCTGGGGCATGTCCTCTCCGCCGCTCGTGACTCAGGGTTGGCGCCGCGAGGCGAGGCTGGAGATCCCGAAGCTGGAGACGCCGCCGGCAATCAGCTCGCGACGCAACCGCTCTTCCAGCGCCCGCAGGATCTCCCCCGAGCCGAGGCCGATGGCTTCCCCACCGGAGAGCTCGAACATGCGCCGGTAGTGCTCTTCCTCGACGATCCAGTGTGCATCGCTCTGCGGCGACATGGCGTCCCGCGGCATGGCGACGAAGTTGGAGCGCACCAGGGGCAGGAAGCGCCCGTCGGCGCCACGCAGGCCGAGCTCGGCCACGAAGTCAGCTCCCGGGCGTCCGAGCTCGACGTACCAGTTGCCCGCCAGGTCGTGCACTTCGATGTCGAAGGAGCTGTGGTGATTGCGACCGTCCCAGTCGACGGCGCTCACGTCGTAGAAGCGCAGCACCAGGCGCCCTGGCTCGGCGAGATCGCGCCGCGCCCTCTCCACTTCGTCCTCCCGGACTTCCCACCAGGCGTAGCTCCAGTGCGGATCGCGCACCAGGAGCACGAGGCGATCGACGCCGTAGCGTGAGGGCAGGGGTGGTCCCTGATCGACCCCGGCCGTCTCGCGTGGTGCCTCCGGGCGCGGCGGACCGAGCGAACCCTGGGGGCGCTCCGGGCTCGGCGGTAGGCCAGCCGGCACGGGCACCAGGGGAGCGGCCTCGGGCACGGCGGCGCCTTGGCTCCCTGTTTCTGCCGCAGTGCGAGGGCTGCGCCACTCGCGCGGCGCCTTCGTCTGTTCCAGAGGCAGGCGGGCCGAGGAGGGTGTGCCAGCCGACGGCACGTCGTCCTGCGGTGCAGGCGGCTTTTTCCCAGCGGACAAGCGTCGACCCCCGGCTCGAGACGAGGCAGAGCGATGCAATCCAAGTACTAGCCTCTCTGGTCCCCTGGGGCAAGCGGAAGACCGCACCCACCCAAGCTCCTGGGAAAAATTCGGGCGCGGAGAGCGACGGCGAGGTCTTCGGCGGACCCGGCCCGGGC
Source organism: Candidatus Krumholzibacteriia bacterium (assembly GCA_035649275.1). NCBI lineage: Bacteria > Candidatus Krumholzibacteriota > Candidatus Krumholzibacteriia > Candidatus Krumholzibacteriia bacterium. Next base: position 341 of record DASRJW010000110.1, on the reverse strand, counting down.
GAGCTCAGTCTGGATTCTGCGGACTGCGACCGATGTCGACGATGCTGCACGCCAGGACCAGCACGAGGCCCAACTCCTGGCCTCGCGCCATGACCGCCGCATTCTCGGAACCGGGGTTGAGGAACACCTCCCGCACCCCCTTCGCCGCCAGATCCGGCAGCACCTGCAAGGTCTTCTCCGGGGGCAGGTAGATCGTGGCGCGCTCCAACCGCTCCGGCAGGTCGAGGACGCTGCGGAAGGCCGGGATCCCCTCGATGGCGGCAGCGGTGAGGTGCACCGGGTACACCTCCCAGCCGGCGGCGCGATAGGCCCGGACGGCGCGGTTGCCATATTTGGCGCGG
>DASRJW010000109.1 GCA_035649275.1 Candidatus Krumholzibacteriia bacterium | reverse complement strand
CCGTGCGGAGCCTCTTCGAGCACGACCTCGCCGCCGGCTTTCTCGATGGTCAGCAAGCCGGTGGCGTCGGCACGGGCGTCCTCGACGTGTGTCCCCGAGGCGTCCACCTCGACGCCGCTCAAGTCGACATAGAAATGTTTTCCACCCTTCCCGCTGCTGGTCTCCTCGGCGTAAACCACCGGTCCGCTGCCCGAGGAAGCCCGCAAGCCGCCTCGCACTCGCGACAGCTGGACCGTCCCTCCTCCAGTTCTCACCGAGCCGCTGGCGTCCGCATCGGTGACGCTGATCTCGCCGCCACCCGTCGAGATGTTCACCTCGCCGTGGACCTCATCGAGGGTGATCTCGCCGCCACCTGTCTCGCCGCGGAACGTCCCCTCCATCGCGACGATCGTCACGCTCCCGCCGCTGGATCGCAGGCGCAGGTCGTACTTGCGAGGGGCGCGGATCTCGAAACGATGGGAGGTGGAGTACGAGCCATTGCCGCGAGCCTGACGCGAGGTCACGTGCACGCCACGGCCATCGCGCTCGATGTCGACGTGCGTGCCTTGCCAATCCTCGCCACCGAGTCTCACCCTCACGAGAACGCGAGGCTCGCTCCAGCCTTCGAGCTCGACTTCGCCGCCGGTGTCGAGGTCGAGGGTCAGCAGCTCTCCCGGCGACGCCGGCAAGGTCTTCTCGAAGGTGGAGTCGGCGGAGCTCGTGTCGGCGTCCTTGCCGCCATGGCCGGACTTGGCGACGTAATCTTGGCCAGTCCGCATCGTCACGGTTTCCTGCGATCGCATCGCAGCGGTTTCCTGCGACCGCATCGCCACGGCCGGCGTGGCCCGGACCTCGGGTTGCATTCCGGCCAAGGGAATGAGCGCCAAGGCCGCTGTTGACGCCGCCAAGAGCCGAAGGCGAGGAGACATCAAGCCCCGAGGACGTGCTTCGTCCAGCAAGGAGAGGAGCCGCCCTTCCAGTTGCGTCGGCCGTGCCATGCAGACCGCAACCGAGCCTCCCCACCAGACCCGGGCGCCGCGCGCCACGTCGAGCAGATGCATCGCATAGTCCGGACCCGAGGTGCCGCTCGCCAGGACACGATCGTCGCAAGCCTGCTCGCTCTCGGCCCGGAGTCGACGTAGAGCGATCCAGGCGAGCGGATGGAACCAATACACAGCACAAGCCAGGGTGGCACCGAGCTGCGCCAGATAATCCCAGCGTTCGATGTGAGCCAGCTCGTGCTCGAGAGCCACACGCCGCCGCTCTTCAGGCCAGGACTCCGAATGGGCCGGGAGCACCACGAGGGGACGCCTCCATCCCCAGGTCACCGGAGCGCCGACACCTGGACTGCTGCAGAGCCGGACCGGTCTTCGCGCCCGGCAGCGATGCACGGCTTCGCCGAGCAAGCGGCGCCATCCCGGGCTGTCGATCGCTGCCGCTCGCCGGCTGAGCCGTGCCAGCCCGAGATGTCCGAGTGTGGTCCACAGGAGGACCGCGACGCAGCCGCTCACCCAGAGAGTCGCGACCCACCCAGCGATCGACAACGAGGCGACACCTGACGTGCCGCGGTTGGCGAGTTCGCTACTCGTCGCCCCTCCCGCGCTGGGGGCATCGACGGCTGGCGCCACTGCCGTGAGCGAGCGGTCGGGTACGGCCTCGGCCGAGAACCTCCGCGTCGAGGGCGCAAGGTGGCTCCAGGAAGATGGCTGGGTGACTGTCAGCACCCATACGGGCCCGATCGCACTGAGGAGCGGCAAACCGAGCGCCGCGAGCAGCGTGAGCGCCCAGACCCAGTGCCGGACGGCTGCCGAGCAGCGGCGCAGCGCCGCGGCGAGGAGTGCCCCGGCGAGAAACAGCAGCGTGACTTTGGCGATGACGCCGAGCGCCTGCGGCCCCGGCGCCGTGTTCAGGAGCGAGACGAGTGTGCGGATCATCGACGCCTTCCTCCAGCATTCTTGCGGCGCGCCTGCTCGATCAGTTGGGCCAGGCGCCGGAGCTCGTCGTCGGAAGGTGGCTTCCCGGCGCCCAGCATGGCGGCGACTGCCGACTCCATGGAATTGTTGAAGAACGTGCGCAGCAGATGTTGAGCCGCCGATCGGCGTACCTGCTCCGGATCTTCGGTGGGGAGATAGACGTAACGCGGCCCGTCCCACTCGTGACGCAGATACCGCTTTTCTTCCAACAGGCGGAGCATGCTACGCACCGCGGAGTAGCTGGGCGGGTCGGGGAGTTCGGCCAGTACCTCGGCGACCGTAGCGCGGCCGCGGCGAAAAACGACGTCCATGATCTGACGTTCACGCCGTCCGAGATCCGAAAGGCTCATCGTCGTTGCCCACCCTCCTCGATGCGCATCGATCAGCAGTATGCTGATGCATCAGCATGATGCGGATAAATTAGCACCACCCGGGGGAGGCGTCAAGCCCTGGAAGCCGGCCCGGCGCCGGGAGGTATGATGAGGCCCCTTCCCAGCGGGGGCCTCTGGTTCCATGAGGAGGATCGGCGCATGAGCCGGCTCGAAGGGATGAAGTGCACTTCCTGCCGCCGCGGCGAACCCACGATCAGCGCCGAAGAGAGAGCGCTGGTCCGGCCGCAGGTCCCCGACTGGCAGCTGGTGGAGCGCGATGGCATCGAGCGCCTCGAGCGCGTTTTCGCCTTCCCCGACTTCGCCCAGGCCCTGCGCTTCACCCTTGCGGTCGGGGACCTCGCCGAGAGCGAAGGCCACCACCCGGCGCTCCTCACCGAGTGGGGCCGCGTGACCGTGACCTGGTGGACCCACAAGATCCGCGGCCTGCACAAAAACGACTTCATCATGGCGGCGAAGACGGACGCTCTGAGCCGCTGAGCCTCAGAAGGCGGAGACGCCGGTGATCTCCCGTCCCACCGCGAGCTCGTGGATCGTCTCCGTGCCCTCGTAGGTGATGACGCTCTCCAGGTTCAGCATGTGCCGGATGGGCGAGCATTCGATGCTGATCCCACCGGCCCCGAGGATGTCCCTGGCGTCGCGGGCCACGTCGAGCCCCATGCGCACGTTGTTCCACTTCGCCAACGACACCTGCGCCGGCTGCATGGCACCGCGGTCCTTGAGCCGTCCGAGCTGGAGCGCCAGGAGCTGGGCGGTGGTGATGCGGCGCGTCATGTCCGCGAGTCGCCGCTGGATGGTCTGGGTGTGCGACAGCGGGCGGCCGAAGAGGACGCGGTGGTGGGCAAACGCCATGGCCTCGCGCAAGCAGGCGGTGGCGGCGCCGATGGCGCCCCAGGCGATGCCGTACCGCGCCTGGGTGAGACAGGAGAGGGGAGCACGCAGGCCGGCGGCGCCGGGCAGCCGGTTCGCTTCGGGAACCTGGACGTGATCGAGGAAGAGCTCCGAGGTGACCGAAGCGCGGAGCGAATACTTCTTGAGGATGTCGCGGGAGGTGTAGCCCTTCATCCCCTTCTCCACGAGGAAGCCGAGGACACCATCCTCGCTCGTGGCCCAGACGATTGCAAGATCGGCGATCGTGCCGTTGGTGATCCACATCTTGGCACCATCGAGGCTCCAGGTGTCGCCCCGGCGGGTGGCACGCGTCTTCATCGCCCCGGGGTCGGAGCCGCCGTCGGGCTCGGTGAGGCCGAAGCAACCGACGACCTCGCCGCGGGCCATTCGCGGCAGCCACTTCTCCTTCTGCGCCTCGCTGCCATAGGTGTGGATCGGCCACATGCACAGGCTTCCCTGCACGGAGACGAAGCTGCGCAAGCCGCTATCGCCGCGCTCCAGCTCCTGGCAGACGAGACCGTAGGCGACATTGTTGAGGCCGGCGCAGCCGTATCCCTGGAGGTTGCAGCCGAGCAACCCCATTTCTGCCATTTCCGGCATCAACTCCTGCGGGAAGCGGTGCTCGTCGAATGCCTGACCGATGATCGGGAGCACGCGCTCGTCCACCCAGCGCCCGACGTTGCGTTGGATCTCCCGCTCCTCTTCGTCGAGCAAGCCGGTGACATCGTAGAAATCCGTGGGACTCAAGCCGCTCAAGAGCATCCTCCCGTGACTCGATCCAGGTTCACGCAGCGTACCCATCCATACCGTATGCGAACGCTCGGGGCAGGAGTCTAGGCGAAGAGGCCGTCTCGATCCAGGGACGCCCCGGTGCGCCGAAACTCGCGTTTTCGGCCCGTGGGGGAGAGCGCTTGCCGGGGGCTCTTGCGTGTGACCTGGGGGCTCCGGCATCCTCGTTTTCATGAACGTCGCCCTCGTCGGCTGCAAGAATCCGCCGCAAGAAGACTTCGACGCCCCGCCGCTCCTCGCGGCGCTCGCTGCCCGCGGCCATCAGGGGGACGAGGCGGCCTGGAACGATGCGTCGGTGGACTGGCGGCGCTACGACGCGGTGCTGCTCCGCTCCACCTGGGACTACTACCACCGGCGCGACGCCTTCCTCGACTGGGCGCAGCGCGTCGCTACGGTCAGCAGACTCTGGAACCCCTTCGAGATCGTGCGCTGGAACACGCACAAGTTCTACCTGCGCGAGTTGGAGCAACGCGGGCTGCCCATCGTGCCCACCGAGTTCGTGCCGACCGGGGAGAACGTGGATCTGGGGGCGATTCTCGCCACCCGCGGCTGGGACACGGCGGTGCTCAAGCCTGCCGTGTCCGCGGACTCCTTCGCCACCCTCCGCGCCGAACGGCACACGCCGTACGCCGGTCAGGCCCACCTCGAGCGGCACCTGCCGGGGCGCGACATGCTCGTGCAGCGCTACATCCCCACGGTGGACGACCCAGGCGAACGCTGTCTCGTCTTCATCGATGGCGTCTACTCCCACGCCGTGCGTAAGCGCTCGCTCTTCCGTGGCGGTCGGCACGCCGGCCCCGAGGGCGTCCCGGTCGAAGCAGCTCCCGAGGAAATCGCTACTGCCGAGCGCATTCTCGCCAGTACGGGACACGCGTTGCCCCTCTACGCGCGCGTGGATCTGCTCCGGGACGAGGCCGGCACGCCGCGGCTCTTGGAGCTGGAGCTCGTGGAGCCGAGTCTCTTCTTCGAGGCCAAACCCGATGCAGCGATCTCGCTCGTGGAGGCGCTGGAGAAGCGCTCCTGACGCTGGAGCTGGATGGAGAGGTGCCGCGCCGCAGTCCTGACTCCGCGATCCCCCAGCCCTTGAGCCCGCCCGGCGCAAGCGCTAAGCTCCGAGGCGATGCCGCCGCACACGACACCGCTTCTTTCTCTCGTCATTGCCGTCTACCAGCGCGACGACTTCCTCGAGCGTGTCCTCACCAGTGTCGAGCAGCAGACCCTGAGCGACATCGAGGTCGTCATCGCCGACGACGGCTCTGGCCCGGAGATCGCCGCCACCGTCGAGCGGTGGCAGGGACAGCTTGTCCATCCGCTCGTGCACGAATGGCACGAGGATCGAGGCTTCCGCAAGACGATCATCGCCAACCGGGCGGTGACGCGCGCGCGCGCCGACTACCTCGTCTTCATCGACGGTGATTGCATCCTGCACCACCGCTTCCTCGAACGGCATTACCGGCGTCGGCGCCGGCGGCAGGTGCTCTCCGGCCGGCGCGTCATGCTCGACCAAGAGCTGACGGAGCGCCTGACGCTCGAGGACATCCGCACGCGGCGCCTCGAGCGCGTCCCGCTCTGGTGGAAGCACGCCGGCAAGCACGACCGCAAGAATGGCTTCTACATGCCCTGGGTGTCGGTGCTGCGCGGTCTGCGCCGGGACGACTACTCCATCCTGGGTTCCAACTTCTCGGTGCACCGCGAGGATTTCTACGCCGTCAACGGTTACGACGAGCGCATCATCGGCCGCGGCCTGGAGGACAACAACCTGTGGGCGCGCTTCGTCAACAGCGGACTCCGGATCAAGCCGCTCACCTTCGAGGCGATCCAGTACCATTGCCACCACAGCTCCGGCCCGATGCTTCATGATGCGCCTTTCGTCGAGCGTTTCCATCGCACCGCCGAGACGCGCACGCCCCATGGCATCGTGAAGGAATGAAAGCAGGAGTTCTCGTGCCCCTAGGAGTCCCCGTGCGTCCAGGCAGCAGGCTGAATGCGCAGGACCTCTATCTCTTCAACGAAGGCACACACTCGCGGCTGTTCGAAACGCTCGGCGCGCACCCGGGGCCGGAGGGCACGCACTTCGCCGTCTGGGCGCCCGAGGCGGCTTGGGTCGGCGTTCTCGGCGATTGGAACGGCTGGGACGCGACGCAGCTACCGCTCACGCTGGTGGGTCAATCCGGCATCTGGGAAGGCTTCGCCCCCGGCGTGGGGCGGGGAGCGAAGTACAAGTACCGCATCCGCTCGAAGCATGGACACGGCGTCATGGACAAGGCGGATCCCCTGGCACTGCTCCACGAGAGTCCGCCGCGCACTGCTTCGGTGGTGTGGGATCTCGATACCACCTGGGGGGACGCGGAGTGGATGGCGCGGCGGGCCGCAGCCAATGCCTTGGAGGCGCCGCTTTCCATCTACGAAGTACACCTCGGCTCGTGGCAGCGTGTCCCGGAGGAAGGCTACCGGGCGCTCAGCTATCGGGAGCTAGCGCCGCGTCTGGCCCAATACGTGAAAGAGACAGGCTTCACCCACGTCGAGTTCCTGCCCGTGATGGAGCACCCCTTCCATGGCTCCTGGGGCTACCAGGTGACCGGTTACTTCGCGCCCACGGCACGCTACGGGACGCCGCAGGACCTCATGTACCTCATCGACGTCCTGCACCAGAACGGCATCGGCGTGATCCTGGACTGGGTGCCCGCGCATTTCCCGAACGACCCGCACGCGCTGGCTCACTTCGACGGCACCCATCTCTATGAACACGCCGACCCGCGGCAGGGGTTCCAGCCCGACTGGAAGACCCTGGTGTTCAACTATGGCCGCCACGAGGTGCGGAGCTTCCTGCTCAGCAGCGCGATGCTCTGGCTCGACAAGTACCACGTCGACGGTTTGCGCGTGGATGCAGTGGCCTCGATGCTGTACCTCGACTATTCGCGCCGGGCCGGCGAATGGGTTCCGAACCGCTTCGGCGGCAAGGAGAACCTGGAAGCCATCGCCTTCCTGCGGCGCCTCAACGAGGACATCTACCTCGCCCACCGCGACGTGCAGACCATCGCCGAGGAATCCACCGCCTGGCCCATGGTGTCACGCCCGACGCACTTGGGCGGCCTCGGCTTCGGTCTCAAATGGGACATGGGCTTCATGCACGACACCCTGCAGTACATGGCCCTCGACCCGGTGCATCGCAAGTACCATCACAACCGGCTCACCTTCCGGCTCCTCTACGCCTTCAACGAGAACTTCGTGCTGCCCTACTCGCACGACGAGGTCGTGCACGGTAAGGGCTCCATGCTCGCCAGGATGCCGGGCGACACGTGGCAGAAGTTCGCCAACCTGCGCTTGCTCTACGGCTACCTGTTCGGCCAGCCGGGGAAGAAGCTCCTCTTCATGGGCAACGAGTTCGGCCAGTGGGCGGAGTGGTACCACGAGGTGAGCCTGGACTGGCACTTGCTGCGGGAGCCGCTGCACCAGGGGCTCAAAAGCTGGGTGACAGACTTGAACGCGCTCTACCGCGGCGAGCCGGCGCTGCACGAGAGCGACTGCGACCCCACCGGTTTCACCTGGGCCGACTGTTCCGACGCCGACAGCAGCGTCGTCAGCTTCGTCCGCCACGGGCGGTCCACGGACACCATGATCTTCGCCGTCTTCAACTTCACGCCGGTCCCGCGCCACGGCTACCGCCTCGGCGTCCCGCGCGGCGGCTTCTGGCGCGAGGTCTTGAACAGCGACTCTCGCACCTACGGCGGCAGCGGTCTCGGCAATCTGGGCGGTCTCCAAACCGCGCCGATTCCGGCGCACGGTCGAGCTCAGTCGCTGGAGCTGGTGCTCCCGCCCCTGGGGGCGCTCTTCTTTGCCCATCACCTCTCGGGGTGAGAGAGGTGAAGGTTGGCATTCGATTCTAGACTTCCGTGGTGTAGGCGGCGCGGCGTCATCACCGCATCAACCACCTCGGTGCGCTCCGAGCGGGATGATCTCCATGGAAGGGTTGGCCTCGGGATGCTGCGGCGAGGGGCCGCGCACGAGGAGCGCCAAGTCGCCTTCCAGCTTGTGATCCCGTACCTGGGCGAGCGTGAAGGCGCGCCAGTCGTCCACCGTGGCGTCCACGTGCAGCGGTTGCACACCGTAGGAGAAAGCCAGGTGCTGCGCGCTCGCCGCATGCGGCGTCGGCGCCAGGATCCAAGCGGGCAGCCGGAAGCGCGTGATGCTGCGCGCCGTGGCGTCGGAACGTGTGGGCGCCACCACGACCGCGGCCTGGCAGCTCTCGATGACCGC
>DASRJW010000108.1 GCA_035649275.1 Candidatus Krumholzibacteriia bacterium | reverse complement strand
CACCAGAAAATGGCGGCCACGCTCGACAGCATCGCCGAAGAGATCGCGCACCTGCGCCGGGCGGCGCGGAACGGCAACCGGCCTTCTCGACCGCGCTGGCCGATGATCATTTTGCGGACACCCAAGGGCTGGACGTGTCCGAAGGCCATCGACGGCAAGACCACCGAGGGCTCCTGGAGATCGCATCAGGTGCCGATGGGCGAGATGCACGAGAATCCCGCTCACGTGAAGCTGCTCGAAAAGTGGCTACGCAGCTACCGGCCCGAGGAGCTCTTCGACGCCAGCGGACGGCTGCGCACCGAGGTGGCGGCGCTGGCGCCGCAAGGCCAGCGTCGCATGGGCGCGAACCCGCACGCCAACGGCGGTCTGCTCCTACGGGATCTCCGTCTCCCCGACTTCCGCCGCTATGCCGTGGAGGTCTCCCAGCCCGGTGCCACAAGCGCCGAAGCGACGCGGGTCATGGGGCAATACCTGCGCGACGTCATGAAGATCAACATGGAAGCGCGCAACTTCCGCCTCTTCAGCCCGGACGAGAACAACTCCAATCGCTGGCAAGACGTGCTGCAGGTGACGAAGCGCGCCTGGAACGCCGAGATCCTCCCCGACGACGACGCCCTCGCTCCCGACGGCCGCGTCATGGAGATGCTCTCGGAGCACCAGTGCCAAGGTTGGCTGGAAGGATACCTGCTCACTGGACGCCACGGCTTCTTCTCCTGCTACGAGGCCTTCATCCACATCGTCGACTCCATGTTCAATCAACACGCCAAGTGGTTGAAGGTGTGCAACCACATCCCCTGGCGGCGCCCCATCGCTTCGCTCAACTATCTGCTGTCGAGCCACGTCTGGCGGCAGGACCACAACGGCTTCAGTCATCAAGATCCGGGTTTCATCGATCACGTGATGAACAAGAAGGCAGAGGTAGTACGAGTTTACTTGCCCCCCGACGCCAACTGCCTACTCAGCGTCACCGACCACTGCCTGCGCAGCCGCAACTACGTCAACGTGGTCGTTGCCGGCAAGCAACCGGCCCCACAGTGGCTGAACATGGACCAGGCGGTGAAGCACTGCACCGCCGGAGTGGGCATCTGGGATTGGGCGAGCAACGACCAGAGCGGCGAGCCCGATGTCGTCATGGCTTGCTGCGGTGACGTGCCGACGCTGGAAACACTGGCCGCCGTCGACCTCATGCGCCGGCACCTGCCGGAGCTCAAGGTGCGCGTGATCAACGTGGTGGACTTGATGACTTTGCAGACCGCGGAAGAACACCCTCACGGTCTTTCCCACCCGGACTTCGACGTTCTCTTCACCAAGGACAAGCCGATCATCTTCGCCTTCCATGGCTACCCATGGCTCATCCACCGGCTCACCTACAGGCGCACGAACCACAAGAACCTGCACGTCCGCGGTTACAAAGAGGAAGGCACGACGACCACGCCCTTCGACATGGCGGTGTGCAACGAATTGGATCGCTTCCACCTGGCGCAGGACGTGATCGATCGCGTTCCCGGCCTCGGTCCCCGCGCCGCCTACTTCAAGCAGGCCATCCGGGACCGGCTCATCGAGCACGAGCAATACATTTGCAAGTACGGCGAGGACATGCCAGCGATTCAGAATTGGCGCTGGGGCACCACCGGAACCCAGACGCGCCGGCGCCAGTCCACGGAGGCGGACAACATCTGAGTCCCGAGAGGCGTGGTAGACACCGACGCGCTTCGCGCCAAGGCTAATGCCGGGCGTTAGCTAGCTGCATAACGTTATGAAGCACAAGCACGGGCCGCTGAGGCTTGCTCTGGTAACCCACCTCGCGACGCTTGCGTTGGTAGGGTCAAGCGCACTTGCCCAAGTCTCTGGTGGCCGCAATCTTCTCCAAATCGCGCTCGTAGTGGTGACATTCCTAATGGCGCCCTGCATTCTGCAGGCTCAACAGCAGCCTGAAAACACCTACTGGAGTCATCGCAAGGCCGTGGTGCTCGCCGTGAAGTGGGGGAAGGATCTTCGTTTCGTGACGGCGACCGTGCTCGAGGACCATGCTCGGCCGACGCTCGCTGAATCTCTCATTGTCGTCGCCCCGAGCTGGCCCATGCCGGACTGGTTGCGGCCACCTCTCGGAAGTGTCGCAAGGCAAGCCTACACAGTTTGCGTGGCTCACGTCACCGATCGCACCGAGGCCTCGAACCCGAGCGCGCGGCATCTGCCCGAGGCTATGCGCGACTTGCTGACCGACGGCTTGTTCGGGGAGTGGATGCTGGAGCTTTCGCATGACGATTCTCTCACCACTTGGGCTGACTTCATTGTCATCCAAGAGACCTCGATGTGGACATATGGCGAGTCAGAGAAGTATCCGGACCTTCTTCACTCACCCGAGATGCTGGCGAAGCAGCGATTTGACCTCCTCCATACATCCCCAGGTGGACGCTGGGTTCTCGATCATTTCCAGGGCATGGAGATCGACTCAACAGGGAGACTCGGAAGCGACATCGACACGGGCTACAGTGTCTATGACAACGCCACAGGGAACCGCATCTTCTATGACGTCTCGACGACCGCCTGGATCACACTGGCAGCTTGGTCGAACGACTCGTGCTTCGTGATGACAGGCTGCAAGGCGGTCGAACCTTACAGAGGCTGTGACATTCCCGTACGCGCACCCGTCATCTGGATAGGGAACCCACTCTCGGGAAGGTTGACGACCTTTATAGGGGCACCGCTCTCGCACTGGAAGGAACGTCGCGTGTGGGACGGCTGGCACAAAGTGTTCCGGAAAGCCTACCCCAAAGTTCGCAGCGTGCCGTGACCAATCAAAGGGGGTTGAGACGTGGCCCAGGTCAAACAGGGGCGACTAGGCCTCCCCGGCCCGGGCCGCGAGACGCAGGATGGCCCGCCGCAAGCGCGGATGGGCATCGAAGCGGCGGACGAAGTCCGAGTCGCGCCGGCCGCCTTTGGCACGGATGACTTGGACGAGGGCCCGCTTGTCGGCGGCCCCCCACCTCGCGACCTCCGGTAGTGCCGTGACCAGCGGCGCCCAGCGTTGCCAGGCCTGGCGCTCGCCAGCGGAAAACCCGCGGAACGAGCGCAGCCCGAGCGTGTGGGCGGCCTCGCCGGCGCAGACGCGCAAGCCACGCTCGCGCTCGGCACCGAACCGCTCCGCCAGGTGCTCCGTGATACCGAGACTCACGTTCCAGAGGGGCAGGAGGCCAGGCCCCCCTGCGGCGAGGCTGCGCCTGCCGCTCCGCTGCTGGGCGCGCCCCGCGCCGCGGCCGCTCGGAACGAAGAACACGTGCTCGGCGGCGAGCTTCTTCAGTGTGGCGATGCTCGAACGGTGCCGGGGATTCGCTTGCATCGCGGCGAGCTCGCCGCGGAGGACGCGGCGCACCTCCGGGTCGAGGGGCCGGAAGCCGAGCTTGTAGTAGAACCACCAGGCACCGGACGCCAGGCCTTCCTTGTTGCCGTAACCAAGCTGATAAGGATCGATGCTGAAGGAGTCGGAACCGAAGAGGTACCGTGTCATGGCAAGAACGCGCCCGAAGACCTGCGCCGCCTCGCCGCCGCGATAGGTCTCGAAGGTGTTGTAAGCCACCTCGGCGTGACGGAAAAGAGCGCTCGCCAAGACATAGCCGATGGGAACACCGTTCTGCAGGGTCAAGAAACCGTAGATGGCATGCAGCAGCGGCCGGCGTTCGGGAAGGAAGCCGATGGTGACGAACTGCAGGCCGTGGCCGAAATCGACGAGACGCACGTCGTCGGGGTCGCCGAAGGCGAAGACATCCAGGTCGCGGGAGCGGGTGAGCATGGCCTCTCGGGCCAGGTCGAGAAGGCGCTGCCCTTCGCGCCGCCTCAAAGCATGTACAGCGACGGGGCGGCGGTGCACTTCCTGGCGCAAATCCGGACGCGAGCGGTCGAGGGGCTGCGTCTGGTACACCAGCGGTGCGGCGCCGTATTTCGCGCGCGTGCGCGACGGCGTCTCGGAGCTCGGATCGAGGCGGTACCACAGGTCGAGCCGGTCGTGCAGCGCTTCACGCTGGAAATCGTCCCCCGGCAGCGCCTCGATGCGGCGGACGAGGAAGGCTGCATCTGTTTCCGCCGGCCCCTCGAGGCGCTCGAGCCAATCCCGCGGCGAGAGGTCGAGCTCCTCGAAGCCGGCGATCTCACTGTACGGCATGAGGAGCGGCAAGACTTCGAGGATTTGCTCGGCCCGACCATTCTCGCGCCAATCGAGCTGGAGCTGCTCGGGCCAGCGTCTTGCGACCCAGCGCGCCATCGGCCAGAAAAGTCGGTAGTGGATCTGCGTCCCCGCGATGCCGGTATCGGTGAGAACAGAGCGGAAGCGCCGCAGATCCCCGCGGTGCGCGAACGCTGCGAGCATGCGCTCGACCTGGCCGAGCACCGCATCGTCGTCCGGATAAGCACGGAGAAAGCACAGGATCTCGTGCAGGCGCAGCACGGCCTTCGCCGTTCGCAGCCGGCGGCGCGCGAGCTCGCGTAGCAGCTCCAGCTTCGCCACTCCAGCGCCGCCGCTATAGCTCCCCCGCGCCGCCTCGAGACGCCGGAGGAGCGCTTCGGCCCCCTCGCCCATGGACCTCCTCGGCTGCCGTCGCGTCGCCATCGTTGCAAATGAGCCGCGCGCGCCTACGCGGCAGCGCGCGTCGGCTCCATTTGCGTGTTAGGCTGCATCCCTCGCAGTAGTCCCAGGATCAGGAACAAGACAAACGGAATCCCGTTGATGATCGCCCGCGGTTCGTTCTCGAAGTGTCCATACGCGTTGAACCAGTGCACCCACGCGTCGAGCAAAAAATAGAACGTCACTGCCCAATGAAACTTGGTGCTCCGATTGTAATGGCGGGCGAACCAGATGAACAGGATGCCTACGAGCACGCAAAGAGTGCCCCACTCCTGAATCAGGTGCATCGTGAAGGGGTCGTTTCGGCCCATCTCGAAGATCCGATCGTGCACCCAAGCCGGCAACAAGCCTGTTCCCAGAAGCAACACCGCCACGCCGAGCAACAGATAGAACCCGGCGGCGAGCACGTATGAGCTTCGCGTGATGACATCGACGATTCGCCGCATGATCGACTCCTGATTGGCCTGTCCCGGCCCGGCGACTGCCGGGCTGATGTCCGCCATGTTCAGTACTCGATTCGATTCCTTTGCAGCCTAACGGGTAAGCGTTCACGCGCTGGCGCTGAACGCCTCCCATCCATTCTACCGCTGCCCGCTCCCAGCGCCCGGCGCGTGCAACGCGCTGTTAGGTTGCTGAGCGAGCATTACGGACTCCGGTCCCGACACTTTCTCGATGTGACAGCGGCAGGCCCCGTCAGGCCGCGCCACGAACTCCGCAGTGAAACTCAAGTCACTCTTGACACCCACCACCCCCAGCCGATCACCGCGGAAGTCCAACATCTTAGCGAAGCCATCGTCCAATACCGTGTAGACGCCGCCGCTCTCGGCCGTGTTGACATCCAACTTCTCGCCGGTACGCAGGAGAGTGGTCTGGACGTTTACTCCCGCTTCAGGTGTCCCGCTGGGGCTTAGAACTGTAACCCGGATAGACACGAAGTTCAACGTGCAGAGGCATTGCTGCTCATTACAACCCAAGAGCAGCATGCTCAGCACCGCCATCAGGATTGTGAATCGCACACCATACCTCAGGTAACCTAACAGGCAATGGTGCGACGGGTCTCGGGCCGGAGCGCTGCTTCGACGCCGGCGATGACGAGACCGACGACCAACAGCACCAGCGCCCAGCAGACGAACTCCAGCGCCACCAGCGCCGCCGGTTCCCACAGCACGTTCCACGGCAGATAGAACTCGAACCAGGGAACCATCAGCACCCAGCCGACCACGCCGAAACGCAGACCGCGCTTCCACCAGGACCCCGACCACGGGCCCGAAAGCCACGCATACACCCAACCCCAGAGGACGCCGACGGAGAGCAGGCCCACCGCGAGCAGCCAGGGTGCCTGGGTGGCGCGTGGCCCGGGTTCGTCGGCGAAAGCGGCAAGCAACTTGGCGCTTTGTCGCGCCGGATCACCGAGGATCGCTTGGGCGGGAGCGAAGAAAAGGAAAGTGCCACCGAGCCAGGCCACACCGCCGGCGAGCCCGGCGATGAGACCACGTACCCAGGAAGAAGATCGGAGCATAGGACGACCCCGCCTCAGTCGTTGCTCGTAGGTTGCGGCTTCGTCCGTCGTGACTTCTTCGGCGCCTTCCCCCCTACCGTCATCGACCGCTTCCCTCGCGCCGCCTTCGCACGCTTCCTCCTTGCCGTGCCCTGCGCCTTGCCGTTGCTTCGCGAAGCTTTCTTCCTCGCGCTTCTCGCCGGCCGTTTTGCCGCCCTCCCGAACCTTGCCGCTGGCGGCCGCGCATGACGAGGCTGATAGACGCCGAGCTTCCCGCCACCCGGCAGGGTCAACTGCGTCAACACGCCCCAGCCCAGGCTTTGCACCGGCCCGCAGGCGATGTTGTGCTGCTTCATGGAAGCGACGAACGCCGCAATGTCGTCACACATCAGATAGAACTCGTGGACGTCGTTCTCGTCGGACGGATGCACGGCCACTTCCGATGGCGGCAATCCAAAGATCAGCCAGCCGTCACCCACATCGACATTCGGCAGGTCGAGCACATCGCGCAGGAAAGCGCGGTCTTCCTCCGGGCTCTTGCTGTAGATGATCGAATGCGCCCCGATGAGCATGGTCATGGCCTCCCTTTTGCTGCCTCGCCTTTTGGGTTGTCCGCCAGCATCATGATGTAATCGTGATCTTCTTCCCCTACGGTCTCGAACCCACACTTCTCCAGGACCCGGATGGATGCGGCGTTCTGCTTGGCGACATAGGCATGCAGAGGGCGCGCCGCGACGAGGCCGAGGATTTCCCCCAGTGCCGCGGTGGCGATGCCCTTGCCCCAATACTTCTTGCTGATCCAGTAGCCGACGAGGGTCATTCCGCCCTGCGGCCAGCACCCGATGTTCCCCGCCACCTGTCCGTGGAAGAGGATCGTTCTCAGGATGCAAGTGTCGTCGATCATGATCTTGGACCAGTGCGCCATGAAAGCATCCTTGTCCCGCGACGGAAAGCGGGCGATGCGGGCGGCCTCCGGGTCCATCTGGTCCTCGAAGAAGATTGGGAGATCGTCCTGGTTCACTTTTCGCAGGGACACATCGCTTGCCATGGCTTCTTCACGAACTTCCCTTCGGCGTCAACGACGCCTCGTTCCACCGAGGATGCCTCCCAGCACGCCCCGGAGGATTTGGCGCCCGAGCTGGCCGCCGACGGTGCGTGCGGTCTGCTTGGCCATGGTCTCCACCATCCCCTGACGGCGCTTGCTGCCCCAGAGCAACTCGCCCAGCTGCCCGCGCTGCGCAGGGTGTTGCTCCGCCGGTCCTGGGCTGGACGCCGGCGACGACTCTGCCGCTTCCCTGCGCCGGCTCAGAATCTCGTAGGCCGACTCGCGGTTCACCGACGCGTCGTACTTCGCCCCCACCGGACTGCGGGCGCGCACTGCGGCGCGCTCCTCTGGCGTGAGTGCACCGAGCCGGCAGCGCGGGGGACAGATGAGGGTACGCTGCACCGGCATGGGAACGCCACGCTCTTGCAGCGTGGACACCAGGGCCTCGCCGACGCCGAGCTGGCCGATGGTCTCCGCCACGTTCAGCTTGGGGTTGGCGACGAAGGTTTCTGCGGCGGTGCGCACCGCCTTCTGGTCACGCGGTGTAAAGGCACGCAGAGCGTGCTGGATCCGGTTCCCGAGCTGGCCGAGGATCTCGTTCGGCACATCGTCCGGGAACTGCGAGCAGAAGTAGACGCCCACGCCCTTGGAGCGGATGATTCTCACCACCTGCTCGACGCGCTGCAGTAAAGCCGGCGAGGCGTCCTCGAACAGCAGGTGCGCCTCGTCGAAGACGAAAACGAGCTTCGGCTTGTCGAGGTCTCCCACCTCGGGCAGATTCTCGAAGAGCTCCGACAGCAACCAGAGTAGGAAGCTCGAATACAGCCGTGGCTTCAGGATCAGCTGACCGGCAGCCAGGATGCTGATGATGCCGCGGCCGCTCAGATCGGTGCGCATCAAGTCGCCGAGCTCCAAGGCCGGTTCGCCGAAGAAGGCCTCGCCTCCCTCTCGTTCCAAGGACAACAAGGCCCGTTGGATGACGGCCACGGATTGCACGCTCACCAAGCCGATCTGCGTCGCGATCTCCTTGCGGTTTTCGGCGGCGAAGGTGAGCAGAGCACGCAGGTCATCGAGGTCGAGCAGTAGCAGGCCGCGCTCGTCCGCCAGCTTGAAGACGATTTCCAGAACCCCGGCCTGCGTGTCGTTGAGCTCGAGCATCCGGCCGAGCAAGGTCGGGCCGATCTCACTCACCGTCGCCCGTACTGGATGACCGTCCTTGCCGTAGAGATCCCAGAACACCACCGGACTGGGCTCCTGGGCGTAGCCCTCCATGCCGATCTGCTCGACGCGCTGGCGAATCTTCTCGCTCGGTGCACCGGCCATCGCCAGACCGGCGACATCGCCCTTCACGTCCGCCATGAACACCGGGACGCCCAGACGCGAGAGACCTTCGGCCAGCACCAACAGGGAAACGGTCTTGCCCGTCCCGGTGGCGCCGGCAACCAGGCCGTGCCGGTTGGCATACTGGGCCAGCAGGTGGACAGGCTGTTCGCCCTTGCCGAGGAGTATCTCGTTCATGCGCTCTTTGCGCGAGAAGGGTTCAAAGGGCCAGCTCCCGTTTCTGCTTCAGACGTTCCCAGGCTTGAGTGTCCGCCGGCTTCACCCAGTCCCAGCCGATGCGAGCCCAATCGGGATCTTCGGCGTCGAGTCCCAGCTCGCGCACTCCCTCGGCAAGGGTCACGAAGAACTGTGACTCGTAGGGAAACAGGTACCCACCTTCCGCGGCCAACGAGGCCCGCGCTTCCTCGTAGGTCGTGAACCAGCGATTCAGGATTGCATCCATCCGAGGCACGTACATCGTGGGCCCTACAGCTCGCCCTTCCATCATGTCCGATCCCTCACCTTCGCTCGCTTCCGTTCCCGCCTTCCCTCCGGTCCCTCGCCGTTCGTCAGCGTCAGGGATCACGGCGGTGTCACGCGCGTCGTCTGATGCGAGACCATCCGCCACCCGCCCGACTGTCGCACGTAGACGTGCACATAGACGACCTGGGTCTCGACCCGTTGGCCATCGAAGTCCACACTCGCGTCGAAGATCCCATTGACCACCGCAGCATCACCGTAGGCACGCACCTTGCGCTCGGTCACCTCCACACGGTGATAGCGGAGACTCCCGGTTTCGAGACGCTCGAGGAACTGCGCCTTGGTTTCGATCTTCCCGGTGCTGTGAATATAGACGAGATCGTCGGCATAGAGGTGGCGCAGCTTCTCCAAGTTCTTGTCGAGCAGAGCCTGTGCCCACTGCTGGTCGACCTGGCCGACCTCGTCGCTGGTCTTCTCCGCCTTCTCCGCCGTGGCAGGTCCCGCGATACCCAACCACAGGAAGGCGATGACAAGAGCGGCCATGCGCCTGCCTGCACCCATGGGAAACCTCCTGCGCTCGAGAACTCGCTTCCCCTGTTGTTTCACCCCCAGGCCCCGAGGAGCTCTCCCGGGCCGGCAGAGGCTCAAGTCTTCGACGGGGTCGAACGGCCAGGTTCCTGATAGAGGCCGATCACGTTGCCGGCGGGATCGCTGAATCTCGCGGTCACTTCGGGGGCATCCACACCGATCGGCTGCACCAGCTCACCGCCGTGAGCCACGACGGCGTCGACAGCCGCGGCCACGCTGTCCACCATGATGTAGAAGAGCAGACCCGGCTTCGCTGAGGGCGGGCGGGCTACGACCCACGCCCCACTCACTTCGCCGGTCGTGTCATCGAAGGCGGTGGAGCCATTACTGCGCTGTCGGATCCGCCAGCCGAACACTTGCGCATAGAAGTCGGCCGACTTGCGGATGTCGACCGCAGGGATTTCCAGGTAGCAAATCTTGCCGTTCACCGAATGGGGGGACATCGGAGCTCCTTCGATCGTCGATGCAGCGCCATTTCAGGTAACTCGCTCGAGTCGCACTTGGCGAAGGTACAAGAACAGCGGCAGCCCCAGCGAAACCCCGACGGCCAAGCTGGCGGCGACCGGTGCCCACAGGTGCCGCACGCCTAGGCGGCGGCCTTCCAACGCGACGAACGTCCAGAGTACCGCCGTGGAGACGAAGACGTCCATCCCGAAGAAGGCACCGATGCGGTTGGCGAACAGTTCCCGGAAGAAGAGCGGCAGGTCGAGCCCGTGGGCGGCGAGCCACGGGCCGGCCTGCGCATAGGGAAGCACAGTCCCCAAGAGACAAAACAGCAGGTAGGACCAGCGTGGGCTCATCGTTCCTCCTCCTTCGGCACCCAACACACCATGGCTCAGCCGCTCATCGCGTCCGGCGTTTCGCTCGACCGGCGCTGGCGCCCGAACGCCACTGTAACGGAATGCGGGATGATTCTTCTCGGACACTTGACCCGGCCCAGAAAGCCCCGCATGTTTCCGCCGCCCCACCGGCATCCTCCCTGGGAGCCGCATGATGCCGACTGCTTCGTCCACCGAACCGCTCTGCGAACGGCGGTCCACGGCCCGACTCAGATGGCCCAACCCCATCCTCTTCCTCATTAAGTGACTTCCACCAGTGAACTCTTCATCTCTGCGGTGGCAGCAACAGGCGACACGGTGGGATTCTCCTTGAGGCTCGTGCAGCATCCGGCGCTGGAACCCGATGGGAAACGGGTCTTGGAGCGGCAACAGATTGCCGCTCAGCTTGCGCCCGGCGATACGATTCGGGCGTATGGGGATACGTGCTATCAACGTGACGGACGCATACTCTGGCTTCAAGTGGAAGCCCTCCGCCTACTGGATACCGCCCGGCGCTCTTCTGAGGCAGTTGGAGTTCGAACTCTTGTCACGCCGGTTGTCAGGGTGCATGCTCCTGCGGCGGGAAAACGAGAACCCGGCCGAGAGGAACCAGAGTGACCCTGTTTCGACGCAAAGCGAAGCCCGATCCGGCGGAGGCGATTCGGGGTCTGAGGCAACGGGCGCTTACCGTGGAGGCAACCGAGCTGGGGTTGGCTCCGACCGCGGGCCGGCCCCACGTCTGGGGCGTTCTCATGGAGACCGGCTATCCGGAAGCGATCGCGACGCTCGTGGTCCTCGCCGAGGGCTCGACGAGCCTCTACTTCAGCAACGGAGGCGGCGTCATCGGTGCCGGGGAGCACGAGGCAGTGCGCGTTGCCAGCGAAAGTCTTCTCTCCACAGCCGAGACCCAGCTGGCTCACCTCGAGGGCGTCGTCGCGACGCCGCCCCCCGACATCGGACGCGTACGGTTCTACCTGCGGACTTTTGCCGGCACCGTGGGAGCGGGAGCGAACGAAGCGGATCTCGGGGAAGGCCGGCACATCCTATCGCCTCTGTTCCACAGCGCGCACGCAGTGATCACGGCCATTCGAGAATCGACACCACCATCCTAGAGATCGCACGAAACATGCGACATTGGCGTTCCCTCGTCACCCTACCTTGCCTCCTGCTGAGTTGCGGGTCGAAAGATGGCGGCTCGCCGCCCCACAACCACCGCTCCTGGGACGGCGTCGTCCAAGTCCACGGCACCTTGCGCGCCATGTTCCACGAGGGGCAAAGTGCAGCGACCGTGACTCTGGAAGCGATGCTTCCCAACCCCGATTTGTACGCCGTCGGCGCCCTGGCCGACCTGGCGGGGGAAATCACCGTCGTCGGCGGGAAGGTCTACCTGTCCTACCCTGAGGGCGAAACGGCACGAACCGAAATGCCCTCTCGACCGAGTGCTGGGGCAGCCCTGTTGGTGGCGTCCGCCGTGCCGGCGTGGAGCGGCGTTCCCACCCACCATCGGATCCGCTTCGAGGAACTCGAGGCAGAAATCGCCGCTCTCGCCGCTGCAATGGGGATGAGCCTCGATACACGCTTCCCCTTCCTCATCGAGGGTGAGGTCGAGGACCTCCAATGGCATGTCATCGACGGAGCGCGCCTGGCGGCGGGAGGGAATTCGCACGAGGACCACCGAGCTGCTGCTGCCAACGCCAAGTTGGAGCGCGCTTCAGCCACGCTGGTTGGTTTCTATTCTAGAAGCGACCAAGGCGTCTTCACGCACATGGGATCCAATACACACATCCATTGCGTGCTCGGTTCACCTCTCGCCTCGGGGCACGTCGATCATGTCGTGATTCCGGAGGGAACCACGGTGCGATTCCCTACTCGCGGGAAGTAGCGGCCTCACAGAAGACTACGCGCCGCCCTGGGTAGTCGAAGGTGACGACGTAGTTCCGCATGAACCCATAGCCGATGATGAGGTCGTGGCCCCAGTCGTCCCCCTCGAGCTGGGGTGGCGCCAGCATGACCCGGGGGGACTTCACTTCGAAGGAGCCCACGGTGATGCGCCCCACCTGGGCGAATTGCACGCGCTGCTGGACCATGGTCCCGCCGCTCAACATGCCGATGCCCGTCTTGGCACGGCTCGTGTCCGGCAGCGCACGGAGCTGAGCGCGCTCGACCAGCCGACGCATGGCGACGAAGCCCCCGGCGCCCCCGGTGTCGAAGAGGCCGCGTGCTGGTCGCCCATCCACGAAGACCGAATCGGTGAACGGTAACGCTCCCGTCTGCGCCGAGAAGACCATCGGCACGGAAGTGCAGGAACTGCCGGACGCTGGTCTCGATGGCGGAGAGCGCCGGAAGAACCGCACGATGCCGGCCGGGTAGTCGATTTGCAGCACGAGGTCTCGGAAAAAGGCAGTGCTCAGCACGCCATCGAAGGGCCCGATGAGAGGCGCCAACGACTCGGTCGGAAACACTTCGAGCAGAGGATCCTTCTGAATCGCCTCGCCGATAGCGAGGGAGCTCACCTGCGCTCGTCCGATGCCATCGGCGGCAGGGGGATCCACGACCAGGCCGAGCCGCTGTGCCGACGTCGAGACCAGAGCCAATGGTCCCCAGCCGGTATCGAGCAACAGGTGCACCGTATCCCGCCCGCTGACGACGGCAGGCAGGATGACGGCGTTCCGGTGCAAGGTAAAACGAACCTCGGCGAGCGGCTTCTCCTGCGGCTCTGGCGCTGTCCTCGAGGTCGCCGCAGCGACAAGCAGGAGGCCGAGGATCGGTACGTACTTGTGAGCTCCCACGGCGGGCATGAGATGACGCCTCCCGACGGACCAGGAGTCTAACAGGGCTGGATCTCGACCCCCGTAGCGGCCCAGTTCTCGAACGCGACCGTGTAGTGCACACCCTCTGGGTCTTCGAAGGAAAGCTCCCACTCCGCCTGCGGCGGCTCGCCCGGAAGAGAAATGCATACGAGGCTGAGCGACTCGGCGGAAGGGAGCGTCTGCGTGGTCCCCTCGCGGCCGATCTCGGCTGCCAGCGTCCGGTGCGCAGCCGCTAGGGTCTCTGCGTAGCGACGCGCGAGCTGAGCGAAGAAGGCACGTTGGGCATCACTGGCACCCGATTCCGGACACTCGATGAGCACCTCCACGGCTCGTCCAACCGGTTCGAAGGTCGCCTCGGCCTCCCAGTAGGGCGTCTCGAAGGAATAGAACTTCTTGAACTGGAATACTGGATCCGTCGGTCGGGGCCGTTTCTTGAAACCCAACGATTCGAGCAGCCTCGCCATTGCCATTCCCCTCCCACCCTACGCCCGCGGTTGCTGGTGCCCAGCCCCCGGTGGGACCGGCTCCAGGATCAAGGATCGGTCTGCGCCCATGGCGAGATCCCTGCTGCTTGGGGATCCCCCCAACCCAGCAAATCCTGTTCCCCTTCTCCCTTGGTCATGAATTCGATCTCGGCCTCATCAAGGAGGGATTCTGCCAGGTCAATCAGAGCCGGGTCTCCTGTTTCAAGAACTGTAACGAGTTCGGTCTTCGGTTCATGAAGAGAAGGCTTGGATTCGATCGGTGCCGGAACCAGGGGGACCGCGCAGTCGGCGCATTTCACTACTCCCGGGCGATACTCGGCGCCGCACTGCGGACAGAACACGTCAGTACCTTCAGAGTCGAGTTCCGACACTCATGTGCCTGGGAAGCCGCCACCCCCGGCGCCGATGCAGTATGCCACGATTCGTAGACGCTCCGGCTCGACGCGTGTAACCTGTCCCGGGCCCAAGGGCTGGAGTCCAAGGCACCTGCCCCAGCACAGGGCGTCGGGCCGCGACGCGGACGGTGGATATGCAGACGATCGACGAGAAGACGACACGACGCCGCCGGGTGGTCTCATGAGGCCAGTGGTACGCTGGATGGAGTACACGCGCGAGCGCCTGCGTAAACCGCAGCTGCCTCTCGATGCCAACAAGCATCTCAAGGAAGCCATGGAGTGGATCCATCGCGCTCAGGATGCGTCGAAGGATCGCGGCGCCGCCCACAGCTACTGCATCGGCAAGGGCTGGGAAGCTTCCCACCCGGAAGCCACCGCTGCCCTCATCCCGACGCTGCTCAACTGGAGCAAGACGTTCCGCGCTCCCGACGCAAAACGTCGCGCTCTGGAGATGGCGGACTGGCTGCTCACGGTGCAGGAGGAGAGCGGCGCCCTGTGCGGCTTCGCCGGTATGCCTTCGGTGTTCGACACCGGCCAGGTGATCTTCGGCTGGCTGGCTGCCTACCAGGAGACAAACCAGAGCGTCTATCTCCAGGCGGCGCAGCGAGCCGGCAACTGGCTCATCGGCTCGCTGGGTACCGACAGCACCTGGCACGGCCCCCTGGATCGCGGCCCCCGGGGGCGCGCCTACCACGCGCGCATCGCCTGGGCCTTGCTCGAGCTTGGCAGGTTGACCAATGACGGCAGCTACGCGGCTCCCATGCCCACCTTCCTCAATTGGGTGCTGGATCAGGAACACGAAGACGGCTGGTTCGATCACAACTGTCTCACCGACGACTCCGCCCCGCTCC
Organism: Candidatus Krumholzibacteriia bacterium; assembly: GCA_035649275.1. Lineage (NCBI taxonomy): Bacteria > Candidatus Krumholzibacteriota > Candidatus Krumholzibacteriia > Candidatus Krumholzibacteriia bacterium. The sequence continues at coordinate 20,510 of DASRJW010000108.1, read as the reverse complement.
TCAACACGATCGCTTACGCCGCGCAAGGCCTGATGGAAAGTGGCCTACTGCTCGGCTCTCCGGAGTTCATTGCTCCCGCCGAGCGCACCGCCCATGAGCTCGTGAAGCTCGCCGGCCCGGACGGCAGGATGGCCGGCCGATTCGCTCGCGGTTGGAAGCCGGCGGCGTCCTGGGCCTGTCTCTCCGGCATGGCGCAGATGTCCATCCTTTGGCAGCGTCTGCAGGAACTGGAAGAGGTCGTGGTGGAGGAGGACGTGGGCCTGCGCTTTCTGTCGGCGGCGAACCGAGTGAACGCTTTCCTGATGCGCACCCAGGACTGCGTTTCCGAGAACAAGGGACAGCGCGGCGGCAGCCGCGGTTCGTTCCCGGTGAGCGGGGCGTACGGGCGCTGGCGCGTGCTGAGCATGGGCACGAAGTTCTTCGTCGACGCGCTCCTGCGCGAAGTGCCCGGCGCTAGCTTGCCGTATCGGTACTGAGAGCAGCGCTTTTCGGGAGGATGCCGGCCTCATGCCGTTCAGCGCCCTCGACTGGTTCTGGACCGGCGCGTACCTCGCCCTCATGGTGGGCGGTCCGCTCTTCTTCTACAAACTCGCCCGGCGCTCCGAGTCGGATTTCTTCCTCGCCGGCCGCGGCCTGCCCTGGTGGCTGCCGGCGTCGTCCGTCTTCAGCACCCACACCGCCACCGACACGCCCATGTGGGTGACTGGAGTCGTCTACGCCCACGGCTTGCGCGGCCTCTGGTATACCTTCTTCGCCGCTTGGACTTCGGTGGGCGCCTTCGTCTCAGCACGCATGTTCCGCCGCTCGCTGGCCTACACGCAGGCGGAATGGCAAGTGGTGCGCTTCGGCGGCCTGGGCGCCGAATTGTTGCGCGGCTGGCTCGCCGGCTGGCAAGTGTTCATGAACATGTTCATCCTCGGCTGGGTCGGCATGGCGATGGGGAAGGTTTGCCACCTCGCCTTCGGTTGGCCCATCTGGGTGGGTCTCGTCATCCCGAGCACGATCACCGCCGTCTACACGCTCGCCGCCGGTTTCTGGGGCGTGGTGATCGGCGACTTCCTGCAAGGCATCGTCGCCCTCTGGGCCATCATCTTCGTCTCCGTCGTCGGCGTCGTCGCGGCAGGCGGGGCAGGCGCGGTGACGGCGCGCCTCGTGAGCCTGGGCCAGGAGTGGCGTCTCGATCCCTTCGCTTTCACCGGCTGGCTGAGCGGCGACTTTCCTGCCGTCTGGTGGTTGACGATGCTGGTCATCGCCGTCCTCGGCGGCTTCGGCATGGGCACCAGCATCGATTGGTATGTGGAAGCGCAGCGCATCCAATCGGCCCGCACCCTCCGCGACGCCTGCTACGGCATCTGGGCCGGCGGCGCCATCACGCTGGTGCGGAACGCCTTCTGGGCCGCGGGGATCCTCGGCTTCTTCGTCATGCTGCCGCACCTCGGCGCCGCTGCCGAGTACGAGCTCGGCTGGTTCCGCCTCGGCTTCGAGTTGCTGCCGGCGGGGCTCGTCGGCGTTTTCTTCGGCGCCGTGCTCGCCATCCACTTCTCGACCATTTCGAGCCACTTGAATCTCGGCGCGCTCTACTTCACCCGAGATCTCTATCAGCGTTTCTTGCATCCCGAAGCCAGCCAGCGGCGCCTCGTCTGGGTGGGGCGCATCGCCACCTTCGTGCTCCTGCTCGGCTCCTTCTTCTACGGGCTGATGATGGAAGAAATCACCCAGTGGCTCATCTTCGCGCTCTGGCTCATGATGGCGGGAATCTGGCTCCCCAACATCCTGCAGGTCGTCTGGTGGCGCTTCAACTCCGCCGGCTACCTCGCCTCGTGGATGGCGAACCTCGGGATCTCCTGGCTCGTGGTGTGGGTGCTTCCGGCCTTCGGCGTCCTCCCGAAGCTGCCGGACTACCTGCAGTTCTGGCTCCTCATGGGGCTCGGAGCCCTCGTCTTCCTGCCGGCGACGTTGCTCACCCGGGCCGAAGACATGGACCACCTGGTGCGTTACTACGTGATGGTGCGCCCTCTCGGCTGGTGGGGTCCGGTGCGCCGGGAGGCGCTGCGACGCGGTTTGATCGTCGCCGAAACGCCGGTCGACGCGACGGCGGCGAAGCGTCCCTTCATCCGCCGCCGCTGGACGAGTGCCGAGGCCGACCGCTGGTCGCGGGAGGACTGGATCGCCATCGTCGTTTCGCCGCTCGTCTTCGCCGGGATCCTCATCGGCTTGACCGAGCTGCTCCTGGGCCAGGCTACGGGCCTTTGGATCACACTGGCCACCGTGGCGGGAGGCGTCTTCCTCTACTGGGTGATCGATCCGAAGCTGCGCGCCGTGTCGGTGGAGTATGAGGCGCGGCAGGCCCGGTATCTCGAGGATCTGGAACGGCAGCATCGCTGGGGCGAGGAAGTCGGTCACTGAGCGAAGGGGTTCGAAGTGGATCGCGGTCTGGTGACATTGATCGGCATGAGCATCGCCTACATCGCCTCTCTCCTCGGAATGGGCTTCGCTTACTGGGCGTGGCGGCGCCGGCAGCGCCGCTCGGGCAAGGACAAGCAGCCGTGAGACTCGAGGTCCGTCGACGCAGGTGGACGAGCCGGGTCGGCGCAGCATTGAGCGCTTGCGCCGGTCTCGCGGCATGTCGCCCCTGCTGGGCGGAAGTCGCCGCGAGCGAGCGCCTGCCGGTGGAGACCTCGATCACAGGCTGGGTGTGGACCGTTCTCGTGCCGGTGTTGCTCTTTCTCGTCTCCTTCTTCGCGGCATACGCCCTCTACCGTCACTTTTCTTCCAAGTGATCGACTGCCGGAGACACAAACGGTGGGGCGCAACGGTCGAATCGCTGCACTGCGCGAAATCACGCGAGGTCCTGGATCAGAGGGGTACGAGCTCCGTCGTCGTGGCGCGGGACTTGGCGCGCCCGAGGTCCCGGGCGTACTTGATAGAGCCCGGCGTGTGGTACTTCTCCAGATAGGCCCGATCGACCGCGTCCTTTAGGCGCTCGCTTCGTGTCTGCACGGCGCGGACGGGAATCTCGCGCCCAGCCACTTTGAGAATGCCGCGGGGTTCTTCGAGGAAGGTGCGATACCAGCTGCGCGGCTTGAGGCTCCAGGAGCGCACGAAGACCCGTCGTTCCACGACGACGGCCCAGATGCCGATGATGCGGTGCGGCTGCGTGCCTGCCCGAATGCCCACGATCTGCCCATCGCGGACGGCAGCCACGATTCGGGCGGGAAAGCGCCGCTTCGCTTTCATGTACGGCCCTACCGGTAGAGGCGCTTGATCATGCTCCAGCTCACCGTTTCCACTGCGGCGCCTCCCGCCGCGGGATCGATGATGGTCACATCGTAGGCGAAGTCCCGGGATTGTCCGCCCACCACCACGTTGCCCACTTGCACATGGTACACCGTGTCGACGGCAGGTGGGCCGCCGGTGATTCCTTGCGGGAGCCAGGCCAGGGTGTTGTCGCCATAGCCGTTCGGGGTCTGCTGCAGGGTCACGGAAATGGACGTCGGGCCGCGCGACATGGTGACGGTGGTGCCGGCGAAGTTCGCTCCGGGCATGGAGAGCGACCACTGGCCGAAGACCACCGTGTACGGCACCCAGGTGGGTGGCGGCCAGGCCACGAACTCGGGCTGGGCGGGACGGCTGCCGAAACCGCCGATCACCCAGAGCGCATAGGCCGGGTACGAATTGCCGAAGGTGGCGCCAATGCCGGCAGTGACGAGGGGCGGATACAAGAGCCAGCGCCGGTGCCCGAGGCTCGGGACACCATTGTCGGACATCCAGCCGTCGACGGCGGCGGGCAGGGAGGAATAGCCGCCAGCGAGATTGGACTTCCCGGCGGCCTCGGCGCCGTCGGCGGAATAGCACGTCCAGCTCGTGGGCGGCGAGTGGGACAGGGAGCGGTTCGCGGTCATCATGAGAGCGGCTTCCTGGCACTTGGCGTTCCACACGGAGTCGAACGTGAGGCCTGGCAGCCCAGTCATGGCGCGGTAGTAGTCGAGGCGCATGCGACCGGCGTCGCGATAGGCGGCGCTCACGTCGCCGGCGTTGCAGGCGGCGATGTTGCCCGTCCAGCCCGAGGGGATGCCATTCGCCCCCAGGTACATCGTCTGATAGAGGTTGACCGCTTCGGCCCGCGTGGCGACGCCTCGGGCGGAGGTGAACGGCAAGGCGAGCAAGAAGGCGGCGAGCGGAAGGATGCGGGCGAAAACGGCGAGCGGCAGGCTTCGTGTGAGACTCGCGACCGGCAGGGTACCGGTGGGACCGGCGAACCGCTGGCAACGGGCGAGACCTGCCAGCCAGTGCCGCATTGCGTGGCGCCGATGCGGTTTCATGATTCCTCCAGGCTTCCGCCTGGTCGTCCAGGCGACCCACCTCGGATTGAAAGCAAGAACTCCGCACAAATGCAGGACGGGTCGGGCAGCGACGCGGTATGGTTTCGATGTCCGCGGCGGCGACCTGGAGGCTGCGTGCGATTCGCGATCGCCTGTCTCATGCTGAGCGCGACCGTCCCTGGGAGCGCCGCCGCCACCCGCTGGAGCGTGATCGCCGGCGGAGGCGTCGGCTTCCCTGCCAGCTCATCCAGCTTCCAGGAAGGACTGAGCGCTGGACCTCACGCCACCGCCGGCGTGATCTGCAGGCTCACGCCCCTCCTTTCCCTCGTCGGGCGCGGTAGCTACAGCCATTACCCGCGCGACGACGAAGGCACGCTCCTCGTGGCGGGAATCGACAAGCATCCGCTGCGAATCCTGGACATGACCGGTGGCACGATGGACGTGTGGGAAGGCAGCATCGACCTGCGTTTCTACCCGACACAGGCAGGCTCGTCGGTGCGACCCTATGTCGCGGGTGCCGCAGGTGTCGCCACGCACCGTTACGAGGGCGTCGAGATCGCCTACGCTTACGCGGGTCACACCTGGCCGGCGACGATCCCGGCCGACGACGGCACGGAAGCCAGCATCGCTGCGGGCGCAGGGGTGTCGTTCGCGACTGGGAGCCGCCTAGTCTTAGATGTAGAAGCGCGCTTGCAAGTGCTGTGGCGGCAGGACAGCGCGCTCTGGTCGGTGCCGCTCTGGCTCGAGGTCTCCCTCGGGTGGTGAGACTGGGCTCACTTCGCCTGCGTGCGGAGTCGGAGCGAGATGCGGCCAGTGGCGCAGGCTGCCGTGACGATGATGACTTGGAGCTTCGAGAGGAGGCGTGGATGGCGGAAACCAGACTCTGCTTCTTCGCTTCCGATCTCCATGGCCGGATGGAGCGCTATGAAGCACTCTTCCGCGCCATCGAAGCGAAACGCCCACGAGCGGTCTTCTTGGGCGGTGACCTCTTGCCCGCCTTCGGCCTCGCACTGTCCGAGGCCGGGAGCAGCGCCGACTTCCTGCACGACGTCCTCGGAGCTCGGCTCCAGGCACTTCGACAGCACCTCGGGGCGGAGTATCCCCGGATCTTCGCTCTCCTGGGCAACGACGACCCTCGCCGCGAAGAAGCTGGCATGCTCGCCCTCGAAGCCTCGGAGCTCCTGCTCTACCTCCATGGACGCACTGCGACGCTGGATGACCTCACTCTCTACGGCTACTCTTGCATCCCGCCGACACCGTTTGCCCTCAAGGACTGGGAGCGCTACGACGTGTCGCGCTACGTGCCTCCGGGAAGCGTTTCTCCCGAGGAGGGCTGGCGCACTACTCCGGAGGAACCGTACCTCGTGCGTCACGCCACGATTCAGGACGACCTCGAGCGGCTCGTGGGCGAGGCGTCGCTCGAGCACGCCATCTTTCTCCTCCATGCACCGCCACACGACACCGCCCTCGACCATGCCGCCCTGGAAGGAAAAGTGGTCGACCACGTCCCTCTCGACGTTCACGTCGGCAGCATCGCCATTCGCCGCTTCATCGAGGCCAGACAACCACTGCTGACCCTCCATGGTCACGTGCACGAATCGGCACGAATCACCGGCCAGTGGCGCGAGCGGCTCGGCCGCACCTGGATGTTCTCGGCGGCGCACGATGGCCCCGAGCTCGCCTTGGTTTCCTTCGATCCCGAACGTCTCGAAACGGCGCGCCGCGAGCTCCTCTAGCTTTCGCGAAGTGAGAACGCCGGAAGAGGAGGCCTGGATGAGCAAGCTCCGGAGTCGCCGCGCTGATACCGGCACCTTCCGGCCCGTGGTTGCGCGCGTGGGGTGGGCCGCCTTAGCATTGCGGATTCCGGGTCGTGGCGCGCCTCTTGTGCACTGCAATGCGTTGCAACGGCACGCGATTCGACGCGACGAACTCAGTTTTGACGTGTCGAACGACTGCTTCACGAAATCCAAGGAGGCTCCCTTGCGTCGTGGTGTCCCCGGTGCGATTCGAATTGCGCTGTTCGCCGCGGCGTTTTTGGCACTGGTCGTGGCGGCGCCAGACGCGGCGCGGCGGAGCGGGCCGGTCACCCTCCTCGGCACCACCGACTTCCACGGCGCGCTGGTCGGCGGCGGCACCGATCGGCGAACCGGCCGCCCGTGGGGCGGCGCGGTCGCGCTCGCGGCCCGCATCCGCGCCGAGCGCGAGCGCAGCCCGGATCGCACCTTTCTGCTCGATGCCGGCGACGAGATGCAGGGCACGGTGGAGTCCAACTTCACCTCCGGACGAGCCGCGGTGGCGGTGTTGAATGCCTTCGGCGTCGACGCCGCGGCGCTCGGCAACCACGACTTCGACTGGGGCATCGACACGCTGCGCGCTCGCATCGCCGACATGCACTACCCGCTTCTCGCCGCCAACGTGTTCGAGCGCGCCACGGGCCGCCGGCCGAGCTGGATCCGTCCGTGGACGATGCTCGAGCGCGACGGGGTTCGGGTCGGCGTCATCGGCTACGTGACCCCAGAGACACCGCGGGTGACGATGCCGCGCGACGTCGCGCCGCTGCGCTTCGAGCCACCGGAGCGCACCGTCGTGACGCTCGCGCGCACGCTGCGCCGCCGTGGCGCCGATATCGTGGTCGTCGTGTGTCACTTGGGTGGACAACAGCAGGATGACGGCAGCATCGAGGGCGAAATCGCAACCCTGGCGCGCGCCGCGCGCGGCCACGTCGATGCGATCGTCGGCGGGCACACGCACACGTTCGTGTCCGGCCGCATCGCCGACGTCCCGGTCGTCATCGCAGGATCGAGCGCTCGCGCCCTCGGCCGCATCGTCCTCGACTGGGACGGCCGGCGCGTGCGTGGCGCCCAGGTCGATCTCCTACGCGCCTTCTCCGACTCGCTGCAAACTCCGGCCTGGGATCCGATCGCGGCGCTCGTGGATTCCATGCGCGCCGTGATGGCGCCGATCACGGGGCGTGTGGTGGGACGCGCCGCGAAGCCGTTCGGGCGCACCGCACTCGCCAACCTCGTGACCGATGCGATGCGACAGGCCGCCCGCGCCGACGTCGCGATCACGAACCCGGGCGGGTTGCGGCGCGACCTCGCGGCCGGGCCGATCACCGCCGGCGATGTCTTCGAGCTCTTACCGTTCGAGAACGCGCTCGTGGTCGTGCGGTTGACCGGCGCGCAGCTGCGCGATGTGATCGCCTCACGCCCCGAGAAGTGCCGCGTGTCCGGGTTGGCCGGTCGCTGGGATCCGACCCGGCCGGAAACGGAGCGGCTCGTGCTGTCGCGGCCGGACGGCACGCCGCTCGCGCCCGATTCGACCTACGTCGTCGTCACCAACAGCTTCATCGCCACCGGCGGCGATGGATTCGTGGGCTGGGACGCGGGGCCGATGGACATCCGCTCGACGACGATTCGTGCCGCGGTCGAGGATGCCATCGCGGCCGAAACCGCTGCGGGTCGTGACCTCGATCCGGATGAGGAGCCGCGCCTCGTCTTGCCGGAATCGAATTGACGAAGGTCATCGCATCAGTCCTGTCCCTTCAGACACGACGACCGCGAATGGATCCATTGTTCATGATGCCGAGAACCCACGTGCCCGCCACGCTGTCAGCGCTTGCCTTCAGCCGCAGCTCGAGGTACCCGTTGTCGAATGGGATTCCCGCCCAAATGGAAGATCCCCCGATCACGAGATCTTCAACCGGTACCGCGTCTCCATTTCCGTACAAGATGCGCCCGCGATAGTGTCCTCGCGGGCCTGTCACTTCGAGGGTCAGCGTCACCGGCGCCGGGCCTTTCGCAAGACGCATGGTCACGGGCTCGAACACATACCTCCCCGCGGCCTCGAAGGAAGGTGGCGTTCGACCGGCCTCGAGCTTCTCCAGCGCATCTCGGATCACGAAATGCCACGGACTCAGCGCGCGTGCCGCCTTGTAGTGGATCATCGCCTGTGTGGTGTCACCACTGGAGAGATAGCCGTTCGCCAGTTGGTTCTGGGCAGAGAACGAATGTGGGTAGAGCTCGACTGCTAGTTGGCGCAGCTCGATGGATCCCTTCCGGTCGCGCTCGAAGACTCGCCGGGCATAGTTGTAGAGTACGATCTCTGCGACTGGCGTGATTCCGGGGTGTTCTGTCCGCACCTGGCGAAGCACTGCGGCGGCACCGACTGCATTGCCGGCCCCGACGAGGCTGTCGATGCGTGCGATTTGCTGCTTCGTGTCGCCCTCGGCGACCGCGACGGAGTCACGCATGCGGTCGAGATCGAGCTTGGAATACCAACGCCCCCGAACGACCACGCCTTGAACACTAGCCGCATTGCTGATGTCCTCAATCGGATTGCGATCCACGAGCAGGAGATCGGCGCGTTGTCCGGAGGTGACCGTTCCGAATGAATCTGTCTCGATGCCCAGGTGGCCAATGAACTCTCCCGCGGTTGCCGTCGCACAGCGCAGCGCTTGATACGGTGACAATCCCGCCCGGACGAGCTCGGCCAACTCCTCGTGCGTCGAGTGACCGGCAAAGCCGAAGATCTCGGTGTCGGTCCCGACCAGAAGAGGAATCCCTGCCCGTTCCAACGCTCGCGTCAAAATGCGGAAGCGCTCGAGCCGGGTGCTGAGAAACCGAGCGAAGTCCGTCGGATTCGGGCGAACGGAGCGGTTGTTCGACGGGAGCTTCTCGCTGAATGCCGCCGGAGATGCGAAGCGCATCTCGCGATGGTGGAGCATGCCGGGCAAGTCCTCGATGCTTCGCAAGTAGTCGGCATACGCACAGAGATTCGCAGTGACCGTCACGCCCGCAGCCCCGACCGCGGCCGCGACGGAGTCGATCCTCGAGTCCTCGATGTCTCCCGTTTGAAAGAACTCCTCTACGTGCGCGATGTTCACCTGACCGGACGCAAGCACTCCCTGCAGGCCGACCGAAAACGGAATGTGGCCGAGGACCGGCATCTCCAGTCTTTTCGCTTCGTCGACGAGCGCTGTATAGACTGCCTCCTCGAGAAAGGAGTAGACCTTCACGAAGTTGTAGCCGGCGTCTTTCTGGTCGCGCACGATGCTTCGCGCGTCCTCTGGTGTGGCCGCGACGACGAAGAGTGGATTCCCGCCCGGGTAGCCGTTGACGGACGGTCCGGTCGTGTAGATCGTCGGCCCTGGGCGCGAGTTCTCGCGCGTCTGCCGTTGCCAGACCAGGACGTCGGGTGATCCGTTAAGGTTGGCGACTGTCGTCACGCCATAGGAGAGATAAGACACGAGTCCTTGCGTGTCGTAGAGATGGACGTGCATGTCCGCGAGGCCGGGCAACAAGTACCGGCCCCGACCTTCGATGCGAATGGCCTCGGCGGGGATGTCGACACTGTCCGTCGGCGCGACCTGCGCGATGGTCGAGCCGCGTATGAGCACCGTATGGCTGGGCAGCAAGCGTTCGCGGTCCATCGGGACGACGACGACGTTTTCAATCGCTAGAATCTGCGGGCGATCTTTCGACCGCGGCGGAGGTCCTGCCTTGCATCCGGCGATGGACACTGTTCCGATCACAAGTGCGGGTACGACCCAGTTCACGATGCGGGTACTACCTGTCATGGAGCGCTGCCCTTCTACGACTCGCCGAGCTGGTCGATCCACGGCAGGCGCCGCAGCACGCTGCGGGCTGTCGTGCTCAAGCCCAGCGCGTCGAGTGACTGCTCCAGGATGCGGCTCGCCATCTGACGTGCGAAGAGCTCGTCCCGCTCGACCGGACCGAGGTCCCACCAGGCGGGAGAGGGTTCGACGCGCCCGCTGTCCGCGGCGCGAGCGCGGAAGGCGCTCGTCGCAGCTTCGAGAAGAACCTCGGTGGCGTCGCGATCGCCGCGTGGTTTCCGGGTCATGGCCGCGTACCCTCCACGGTGATACCGTGCTTCGCCAGGCATTGAGACAGGAGCTTTCGCGCCCGCACGATGTTCTGCAGGAATGTGTTCACCTTCATGGTGAGCATCTCGGCCAGATCACGGTCCGGCGACAAGCCAGCGTCTTGCAGGCGGAGAAGCAACGCTTGCCGCGGTCGGGGCGGTAGGAGCTCGATACACGTGCGGATGAGCCGGCGCAAGCCTGGATCGGTGGTGGGATCAGGATCGACCTGCATCTCGGGGAGGTTTTCGAGTACCTCGAGGTCGAACGGCGTGAGGCGCTTCAGCGCCCGCGCCTCCATCAAGGCCAGGTTGTGCACGACGGTGAGCGCGTAGCGGAGCGAGGCGTTCGGGCCCTCGAGCTCGAGGGTCTGCGCCAGCTTCCACATGCGCAAGAGCCCCTCCTGCAGAACCGCCTCGACGTCGACGGCGCGCGCAAAGGATCGCAGACTCGCTCGCAAGGGCAGTTCCACCCGACGCAACCAGGCCTCGAACGCACGTGCGTCCCCGGCACGCATGCGTTCGTAGGCCTGGTCGATTTCGGTCATCGCCGTTTCCCGGTCGAGTCCCGGGCGAAGCGAGTCGCTCACGAGTCCTGCGCCTCCGTCAGAGGATCTCGACAAGGAGGGTCTCCTCCTGACCCGAGATCCCCCAACATAGAGCACCCACGCTCGGGCTCCAGGACGCCTTGTCCAACGTCCGCAGCGCCAGTCGGAGCGTCAACCCTGCGGCGTGCGGGCCCGGTCGGGTGCTGAGCCCGGCGTCGACCTTCACATCGAGCTCGCTGCCATCTATCCGAAGGATGCGAACGCGATCCGCCGGCGACGGGAGCACGAAGTGATCACGTGGTGCCTCGAACTCGAGCACCAGGAGATCCGCGTCCATGCGCACGCAGCGCGCCTGCTGCGGAGCCATGAACGTTCCCGGGGCTCCAGAGTCCTGGCGGCGCCGTTTGACGAGGTCGCGCAAGATTCGGAGCCACGTCCTGGGCATTGAGCCTTTTGGCTCGGCCCGGAACCCCCCGAAGTCACTAGCGACAGCTTCGAACATACGCGCTCCCCTTGCCGCGCGCCTTCTGGGAATCGTCGTCGCATGGATCATATCTGCGCATGACACTGAACCCCTGAACGCTCCGGCAAAACCCACGCCTTCGGCGCTCACGCCGGCCGGGAGCTCCACTTCGAGGCGCTCGCGCCGGCGCGGGTCGCGCGGGTCGACCGTCGGATCCTCGGACACGGCCACGAGGCTCGTCCGCCGGCTCGCGATCTGATGCCGAAGGCCCAGCGCCTCGATGCGAGCGAGGGTCTGCTCCGGATCGCATTCGTCAGCAAGAGACCTCGGCCCGCACGCCGCCAGGAGCATCTCCTGATCCTCGATCGACTCGCGCCCGAAGAGGGCTCCGACAGGAAGCGAAGTCGTTTCGCACCCAGCCTGCGTCAGCGGCCGCTCCGCGGCGCCTGTTTCGGGCCCGATCTCGAGTCGTTGCCGCCATGCGTCGCCGGAGGGCGCGAGCCGCCCGCTCACCTCCACCGTCCCTCCCTGTGCACCGAGCTCGAGGGCGACGACAAGCGGCTGCCCTGCGCAGACGTCGCGCGGGCGATCGGGCGCCGCCGCGCGCAGCGCGGTTCCGGAGATGGCGATCTCCGTCAGAACAGGCCCCGCCGTGGCGCCGACGAGACGGGCACCGACCGCATCCGTCTCGCCCTCCGCGTCCACGATGAGCTCGATCCCGCGGCCGGCGCGCGCCACCGCACGGGTGAGCGTGCGATTGGGAGCGCTGCCGATCCCAACGGTGTGAAGCCGCGCACCCGCCGGTAGCCCTCGCAGCACCTTCGCCACGACCTCGCCCTCGAAACCGATGTAGCCATCCGTGAGGAGAACGACCTGACGCTGCGCTTCTGCTCGGAGAGGCTGGAGCGCCTGCTCGAGCGCGCTCGCCATCTCGGTGCCGCCGCTCCCCTGCAGCTTCTCGAGCTGCTGGAGCGCCTTGTGCACGTTGGATTCCGTGGCCTCCACGAGGCCGCGTGTGAGCTTTTGCAAATCCACGGAGAAAGCCAAAACCTCGAACCGATCCCGTGGTGCCAGGCTGCGGAGAAGGTGCTCCGCCACGGCCTTCGCCCAGGCGAGCGGCTTCCCGGACATCGAGCCGCTGGCATCGATCAACAGGGTGAGATCCCGGGCCAGAACGCGCTCCGGGCGCGCCGGCGGTGTGAGAGTGAGAAGCCCGTAGAGGCCATCATCCCCGGGAAGGCCCGTGCCCGTCATCAGGCGGCAGGCCACGTGCTCCCGTGTGGCGAGCCATTGGACGACCACGTCACGGTCGAGCGCCGCCGGGGAGGCAAGAGCGATGTGGGTGCCCTTCCCGTCCGGCCCCGGAGCGCCGCGGAGCGCATGGCTGGTCGAGCGTGGTGCGATCCGTGCTGGGTCCCCATCCGAAAGCATGAGGTCCAGGTCGAGCCGGGCTGGGCAGCTTCCAGGGACGGCACGCTCCACATCGAGCCGCTCAGCGTCCGGCACGCGCCCGCCCGCCCCCTCGTAGCGCACCCCCACGACCGTGGGAAAGCGGTACTCCCACACGGCGGGGATCACTGCCGCGGACGCGCCCTCCGCAGCGGCGGACTCGACCGCTTGACGAAACGCAAGCGGATGCAGCACGTCGATTTCGACCTGCACCTCTGCTCCCGCCGGCAGGCAGCCGAGACGTTGGGTAAAGGTGTCGGCGCGCTCCTGCTCGAGAAGTCCGGCGGTGTGCCCAGCCTCAAGCGCCTTCTGGTACGTTTCGAGCGCATCCTCCCGCCTCTCGATGTGACCAGTGATGATCTTCTCGCCGAGGCGAATCGTGTAGCCCGCGACCGACCCGTCCGCCGGAAGCGGCAGGGTGTAGAGCACTTCGAGGGGCTCGGTGTAGGGATTCGCGTAGGTCTGGCGGAAAATGGTCCTGGCGACCCCGCCCGCGGCCCAAGCGCGGATCGCGGCCCCGCGGAGTGGGAACGAGCGGCCATCCACGCTCACCAGGCCGCTTGACGCTTCCTGCAGTGCCTTCTGCATTCCAATCGCTGGCATGGAACTCTCCGATCTCCGATTCGTCGCCATGACCCGGGGTGACCGGAGGCCGGTCCCCTCCTCCCCCGGCGGACCTCTTGCCAGCTCAATGCACGAAGGGATCGAATGGTGACAGCTCGCGCATCATACCGCCAACAGGATCGCGAACTTCCGGGGGTTCACGTCCGAGCGGCTCTCTAGGAGCGCGGCGCCCCACCGAGCGCCAAGGGGCGGGCGGCGTCGGTGACGGCGTCGATTTTGGCGGCGAAGCTGGTCTTCTTCACGATGTCCTCGTCGGTGACGAAGTGGACATCGAGCAATCCGTCTACCTTGTAGCCCGTACGGAGATAGTTCACCTCGGCCAAAGAGCGGCTCCATCCCTCCAGCCACAAGGCCAGGGCATCGCGCTGCTCCTTCGTACCGCGCACGTGGACGAGGAGATCCAGGTCGCTCGACGGACCCGCGGTGCCGTTCTTGGTGCTCCCGAACACATAGATCGCCGCGACACCGAAGCGCGCCGGATCGATGTCCGCGGCGATCCTCTCCGCCATCCGCAACCGCCAGCGCCAGTGATCCTCAGGGACGGCCGCGACGATGGTCATGTCGCTGGCGCTGCCTTCCTTCTCCGTCCGCGGCGGAGAGAGCACCCCCACCGCCTCATCCAGATCGGCGTTCATCAGCACCCGCAGGACCTCGCCCTCGGTCTGCCGGGCGACGTCGATGACGCGCACGGTGTCCTGCAGGCGCGCGAACTCCGGCAGCAGCTCGGAGAAGATGTTCTTGGAGCCGAGGAGAAAGGCCTCGTTGAACACGACGTCCGCTTCGTCGGGATACAGAGGAATGTAGCGGATATCCGCCTCCACGAGGTCCTGGAAGAAATGGGTGCCGAACGAGAGCTCCGGCAGGTAGTGACCTTTCTTCCGGGCGATCTCGATGAGCGCAGCGGCATTGTTGATGTCCGAGTAGGTCACTGGCACGCCGAGCTTGATGTCGCCGCGGCTCCCCCACCGCCCTGGCCCCATGAGAACGAACTGGCGTTTCGGCAGCGTCTTGTTCAGTTTGCTCACCGCGCGCCCCACATCCTTCATGTCCCGAGCATCCGCCAACTGACCATAGCCCTCGGGGACGACGTACACGACGTGGGTGATGTCCGCGATCCGTCCGTTGGAGATGTGGCGGTTGGCGCTGAACACGAGCCGCTCGCGTGGGATGTTGCGCGGGATCGGCGCCGGTGCGTAGGTCTCGGAATGGCTCTGCGCCCGGCACTGGAGCAGATAGAAATCCTTGCCATCGTGAGCGAACTCGAGGTCCACGGGTACCCCGAGCCCGCGGCGGAGCAGGGCGAGAAGCGCCTGCATCTGCCGCATGAACGGCGTGCGCTCGACGAGCCCCTGGAAGGTGACGGCGCAGGCGTCCTTCTTCCAGTCGGGCTCGAATGCCGCGGGCAGGCGCATCCGCTCCGGGTCGGCGATGGAGACGATCTGGCGCACCAGGGGGTAGTCCTCGCCGTGCTCCCGCAACACGGACTGGACGTCCACGGTGGTGAACCGGTTCTGTTCCATGTCGAGGACGTCCATCTGCTTGGGCGAGTAGTGGACGATCTCGTCGGGCGTGATGTTGACGCGTAGCCCCGGCTGCCCGGGTGCGAGCAGCACGGGATAGTCGTCGGCCACGCGGTCCACAGCGCGCGTCCCCAGGCCGGGCACGATGCGCAACAGGCCGTCTTCGCGCCGGATGCGCGGCGACCAGCGGAGCTCGTTGTTGCTGAAGGCGACCCCGGAGAACGCCGGCAGGAAGAAACGCCCCACCCGCTGCCCCACGACTTCCTGGATGAGAATCGCCATCTCCTCGTGCACGTCCAGCAGATCCCTCTGCGCCCGGTACTCGATCGGATCCGGCCCGAAGACCGAGGCGTAGACCTCGGCGATGGCGTCCTGCAGCGCGCTCAGGCGCTGCTGCTTCGTCCCTTGGTTGGCGAGGAACAGGCTCTTGTACTTGCCCGAGAAGGCCGAGCCGACCCGATCCTCCAGCAGGCTCGAGCTGCGCACGATGAGCGGCCGGTCCTCGAACTCGTCCAGGACGACAGCCAGCCCCTTGACGATGTCGGGAGGGAAACGGGAATTCTTGAACAGCTGGACCACATGAGGGTATTCCTGCCGCACGCGCCCGATCTCGAGATACTTGCGATCGTAGAGATCTTCCAGGTTGTTGTAGTGCATGAAGTACAGGAGCACGTCCGAGCTCAAGTACCAGGTGCGCGGCACCCGAACGCTGCCGAGCACCTCTGCTTCCGGTGTCGACTTGTAGATGACCTGGGAGGCGAGGAAAAGCCCGGTGCTCTTGCCGCCGAGCTTTCCGTGGCTCTCCGGCGGATGGATCAGGTGGCGGAAGACGTCATAGAAGTCGCTCACCCGCACATGTTCCCGGGCGACGGCGAGGAAGGCGAACTCGTCGGAGAAGATGCGCCGCACCAGAGCCACGCGGAGGCTGCGCCGCACCGCTTTGGGGAGATCGGCTTCGACGACTCCCGCCGCCTCGAAACGCGCCACGGCTTCCGCGATGCTCCCCAGCCCGCCATGGGGATTCTCCAGCGCATTGCTCAGGTGCACCGCCTTTTCCTCTTCCAGCCAGGTGCGCAAGCAGCCGACCAGCTCGGCTTCGCTGAAGTGCTTGGCGGCGATGGCGAACGTAGTGGCAACGAATTCCGTCTGATCCTGGAGACTGCCGCGCTGCTGCGGCTGGTTCTCGTCTCCCGTGGCCGGCCCTTCTTCCGTCATGCGTTGCAGAACAGCGTCCGCCTCCTGCACGCCCTGCGCCGCCAAGTGATTGATCATCCTCCGGGTGATGCGGGCCAGCAGCATGGGATCGGTGCGGCGCAGCAGGTCCAGGACCACCGACCACTCGCCCTGCTCCTTCTTCTCCAGCGCCTGCACGGCATGCTCCAGGCTCTGGTGTGCCTGCCGGACGCGTTGCTGCACGACGAAGAGACCGATGCGCTCGGCGATGGCGCGGATGAGCTTGGTCTCCTCGTGCAAGAAGGGTCCTTCGTCGGCGGCCGGCTTCTCCTGCAGGTAGTAGACCTCGATCTCGCCGACGGGCTGTCCCAAGGCCGAGATCGGCGCCCGCTGCACCCAGGGCGTGGGAGTGAAGCCGGCGGGTTCGTAGACGGCGCCATCCAGCGTGAGCCGGGCGCGGCAGATTTCCGGGAACTGCCAGCCGGGAGGGATGGCCTCGATAAGGCTCGGCCCCACGCGTTCCATCGCCGTGTCGGCGCCTCCGAGGATCTCGTCCACCCGATAGAGACAGCTCAACTCCTTGGCGCGCTCGCGCAGCGAATAAATGATGTGCTCGATCGATTTGTCCATCGCGCCTACCTCGCGGGCTCCGAGCTGTCGGGCTCGAACCATACGCCGCCGCGACGGGAGCGTCCATCGACCTTGATGCGGAGCGGCCGCTGCAGCCGCACGTGCCGCACGTGTGCCGACTCGCCCGCCGTCGGCTGCCGCGCCAGCCATTCCCAGGCGATGCCCCGGCCCTCGTGATGCACGGCAAAGTAGGAGGCTCGGAAGCTCGACATGTTGTGGAAGAAGTGGGATCCCTGACTCGGATCCACGTTCATCTCCGGGAGCGTCGCCTCGACGATGGCCTGGGCGCCACAAATCTGGCCCCAACGCACGGGTATTCCGAGCGATGGGTCGGCGCTCCCCCAGCGACCGAAACCGATGAGCAGATACGGCGTTCCCGCCTCCAGCAGAGCAGTGTTGAACTGTTCCACCTCGCGAGCGATCTCCCGCGTGCGCGCCTTGTCGAACGCCTCGGGCTTGACGAGGACGACGTCGCGGACCTGCTCGCTCGCCCCATTGCCCATGACGTTGTCCGAGGCGAGCAAAAGGTCCGGGCTTTGCAGCGCCGCAGCCGCGATGTCGACCACATCCTCCGACACCACCATGGGGCGGACTTGGAGGAGACCGAGACGCGCTCGCGGACCTGCCTCGATGGTCACCGCGAACTCGATCTCCACCGGGGCGCCGAGAGTCTGCGTGAATCGCTCGAGAAGGGTGCGGACGGCACCATTGAGGGCGATTTCCTCCAGATCCAGGATGGGTCCGAAGGTGAGGATGCGCGGCCCCTTCGTCCCGGTGCCGAGCACCACGCGCTCCGACAGTGGATCATAGGTCGAGGCGGTGTAACGCAGGGTGCCATCGTACTCCGCCGCGGCCAGATCGAGATGGACCAGGTATTCGGTCTCGGCGATCGGGTTGTACTCCGGCGGCTTGCCCATGTTCACCGCCCAGAAGCGGAGCTGCGTGTTCTTGAGCAGATCCTGCGCCGAGGCGAACGGCGCCGGCGCCCGCGGGTGCGCCGGGGAGTACGTCCAGGCGATGCCACCGTCCACGATGCTCTTCCCCAGACCGAGGGCCAGGTTCACCACGCCTTCTTGCGGCTGCGCCAGACCTGTCGGGTAGAAGTTGTACGACCGCGCTACACCCGAGACTTCCGGGTAGAAATGATCGCCGTGCCGCCTGCCGACAACCTCCTGGAGCACCACCGCCATCTTCTCTTCCTGCGGTGTCTTCCCGCTCGCCTTGAGGTAGTTCAGCGCCGAGCGCGTGAACAGCGAGGCATAGACGAACTTGATCGCCTCCACCAGCTTGGCGAAGCGTTCGCTCGGATCGCTTTGGTTGTTCGGGATCATTTTGGTCTCGTAGACGCCGGCGAAGGGGCGGAACATCGCATCTTCGAGGAGGCTGGACGAGCGCACCGCGAGCGGCGAGCGCACCTGCTCGATCAGCGCCCGCAGGTCGCCGACGAGCTCCACCGGGAGGTCGCCCTGCTGGAAGGCGTGGGCGATGCGTTCGTCGGCGGCACCGGAAAGGGCGACGTCATGGAGGCGGTTGCGCTCCATGAAGAGGTCGTACATCTGCGTGGTGACGATGGTGGAGGCGGGCACATCGATGGCGACCTGGGAACCGAGGCCGTCGCCGAGCTTGCCTTCGAGTGCGGCCAATGCGAAGAGGAGACCGTTGGCCTTGCCGCCCAGGTCGCCCTCGCCGATGCGCGAGAAGCGCACCTGGGGGTCGAAGAAGGAGCGGTTGAAGGGGGGAATCTCCCGTCTGCCGAAACCGCTCTCGCCCATGCTCTACTCCCTGCGACGGCGGCGCGCTCACACCCAGCCTCGATCCTTGCACGCCCGGGCGACGCGGTCCACGGCGATGACGTAGGCGGCTTCGCGCATGCTGAGCTTGCGCCGCTTCGCCAAATCGCTCACCGCCACGAAAGCGGCGGTCATCTTCACGTCGAGGCGACCGAGGACGTCGTCCCTCGTCCAGTAGTAGTTCGAGTTGCTCTGCACCTGCTCGAAGTAGCTCGCGGTGACGCCGCCGGCGTTGGCGAGGAAATCGGGAATGACGAAGAGGTCGCGCTTGCCGAGGTGTACGTCGGCAGCCGGTGTCGTGGGCCCGTTGGCCCCTTCGACAAGAAAGCGCACGCCGGGCTTGATCTTGTGCACGGTTTCCTCGTTGATCTGGTTCTCCAGCGCCGCGGGGAGGAGAATGTCGACTTCCTGCTCGATCCACGCCTCCCCAGGCAGCACTTCGTAGCCGAGGTCGCGCGCCTTGCCCTTGTCGATGCCGCCGTAGCGATCCGTGATCGACAGAAGTTGCTCGAGATCGATGCCCTCCCGCTTGCGATAAGCCAGAGCGGTCTGCGTCGCCTGGTCCCAGGCCGAGACGCAGAGCGTGCGGCCGCCGATCTGGTGGTACAGCCGGATGGCATGCTGGGCGACGTTGCCGAAACCCTGCACGCTCGCCGTCGTGTCGGCGGCGCGGATGCCTCGTTCCTTGAGCGCCTCGCGCAAGGCGAACACGGCGCCGTAACCCGTTGCCTCCACCCGCCCCATGGAACCGCCCATGCCGACGGGTTTACCGGTGATGAAACCCGGGGCGTGAACGCCATGGATGGTCTCGAACTCGTCGAGCATCCAGAGCATGTGCTGCCCCGAGGTCATGACGTCAGGCGCCGGCACGTCCGTTTCCGGTCCAATGTTGCGGGCGAGCTGCCGCACCCAGCCGCGACAGAGGAGCTCCTGCTCGCGCAGGCTCAGATGGTGGGGATCGCAGATGATGCCACCCTTGGCGCCACCGAGAGGAATGTCCACGACCGAGCATTTCCAGGTCATCCACATGGCCAGGGCCCGCACGGTGTCGAGCGTCTCCTGCGGGTGGAAGCGGATGCCCCCCTTGGACGGCCCGCGCGCATCGTTGTGCTGCACGCGGAAACCGCGAAACACCCGGGTGTGCCCGTCGTCCATGCGCACCGGAATGGCGAACGAGTACTCGCGAAGCGGCTGGCGCAGCAGCTCCCGTGTCGGTGCGTCGAGTTGCAGGATCTCCGCCACATGGTCGAACTGCGCCTGCGCCGTCTCGAACGAATTGTAGGTTTTGGACGCCATGAGAAATGCTCCTGGGATAAGCCCCGCGCCCTCCGACCGGAATATAGCTCCGTCACCGGTGACCGCAAAGAGGACGCGAGCGGTGCGGGGCCGTTACCGCGGTACCAGCGCTGCCGCGCGTCGCACTATCGTCCGTGTTCTTAGAATCGCCCTCACGCCGGATGGGATGACGCGGCCCGACCGCGCTGCCGTCAAGGCTTCTCCGGCGCCGACGCGGTCGAAGCACCGCCCGCCGTGGGCGGCACGAACCCCGTGTACTTCTCGACCCAGGCGAAGAGCTCCTGGTGCCAAAGCAGGCTCGCCTGTGGCTTGAGAATCCAGTGGTTCTCGTCCGGGAAGACCACGAGACGCGCCGGGACTCCCTTGGCGGTGAGCACGCCGTAGAGCTGGAGCCCTTGCGTGACCGGCACGCGATAATCCTTCTCGCCGTGCAGGATCAAGGTCGGAGTATGGAATTGCGCCGCGTACTGATTAGGCGACCAGAGCTGCAGGCGCTGCGGATCCTCCCAGGGTTGGGCCCCGTAGTTCTGTGCCCTTCCCCAGTGCGCGTCGGAGGCGAACTGCCCCATGAGATCGTAGACGCCGGCATGGCTGACGATGGCCTTGAAGCGGTCCGTGTGCCCGAGGCACCAGTTGGCGAGATAGCCACCGTAGGAACCGCCCGCCGCCGCCATGCGCGTCGAGTCCACGATCCCAGCTTCGATCAACCAGTCGGTCGCCTTCATGACGTCGGTGAACGGCTTGTCGCCGTGGGCGCCGAGGATGGATTCGCAGAAGGCTTGTCCGGCCCCGGTCGAGCCGTGGAAGTTGACCAG